>JAHEDL010000377.1 GCA_024641255.1 Pseudorhodobacter sp. | reverse complement strand
CGAAGCCTGATGCGCCCTTCCTTCATCTTGGCAAAAAATATCCCCGCCGGAGGCTCCGCCGCCTGTCGCCCGCACGCCCGCTCGTTCTGTCGCCCGCAACCGCAAGGGGCCACAACATGACCGCGATTCTGCCCGCCACCTCGCTTGCCGACCGGCTGACCACGCTGTTCTGGCGCAAACCGAAACTGCTGCTGGCCTTGCTGCTGACACCCCCGCTGCTTTGGCTTGGCGTAGTCTACCTTGGGGCGCTTGCCGCGCTCTTGCTGCAAAGCTTCTACTCCATCGACGAATTCTCCGGCATGGTGATCCCCGAATTCACCCTGAAAACCTACGCCGAACTGTTCCGCCCGCAAAACTACGACATCATCCTGCGCACGCTGGCAATGTCTGCCGCCGTCACGCTGGGCAGCGTGATCATCGCCTTTCCCATCGCCTATTACGCCGCGCGCTTTGCCAAAGGCCGCTGGAAGGCGGTGTTCTACCTTGGCATCATGCTGCCGCTGTGGTCGTCCTATCTGGTCAAGGTCTACGCGTGGAAACTCATCCTCGCGAAGGAAGGCATCATCACTTGGGCCACCGATGCCACCCATACCAGCGGCATCTTGAACGCCCTGCTGTCGCTGCCCGTCATCGGTGGCAGCAGCCTGTCCACCAGCTATATCGGCATGTTTCTGGTCTTCACCTATGTCTGGTTGCCCTACATGATCCTGCCGATGCAGGCAGCGCTCGAACGCGTTCCCACCTCGATGATCGAAGCCAGCCAAGACCTTGGCGCCACCCGCGCGCAAACCTTCCGCACCGTCATCCTGCCCTTGGCCCTGCCGGGCGTGATCGCGGGGTCAATCTTCACCTTCTCGCTGACCATGGGCGATTACATCATCCCGCAAATCGTTGGAAATTCGGCCAATTTCATCGGCATGGCGGTCTATCAACTGCAAGGCACCGCCGGAAACATCCCGCTGGCCGCCGCCTTCGCGGTGATCCCGATTCTGATCATGTTGGTCTATCTGTGGCTGGCCAAACGCATGGGGGCTTTCGATGCACTCTGAACGCCCGTCGATTGGTCTGCGCTTGGCCGCCCTTGCCGGGCTGTTGTTCCTGCACCTGCCGATCCTGATCATCTTTCTTTACGCCTTCACGACCGAAGAGCGCACCTATGCCTTCCCGCCGCCCGGCCTGACCACCGAATGGTTTGCCGTGGCGTGGCATCGCGCCGATATCTGGCCGCCGCTGTATCTGTCGCTGCAGGTCGCGGCGCTGTCGACCACGTTGGCGCTGATCCTTGGCACGCTGGTGTCGGCGGCGATGGCGCAGGCGCGGTTTTTCGGGCGCGAACAGATCAGCCTGCTGATCATCCTGCCCATCGCCTTGCCCGGCGTGATCACCGGCATGTCGCTGCGCGCCGCCTTTGGTGTGGCTGATATTCCGTTCTCTACCCTGACCATCATCCTTGGCCACGCCACCTTCTGCATCGTCATCGTCTACAACAACGCCGTCGCCCGGTTCCGGCGGCTGTCAGGCGGTATCCTCGAAGCTTCGGCAGATCTGGGCGCCAATGCGTTTCAAACCTTCTGGCACATCTTGCTGCCGAACCTTGGCACAGCGCTTCTGGCGGGTGGCATGCTGGCCTTTGCCCTGTCGTTTGACGAGGTGATCGTGACCACCTTCACCGCAGGTCAACAGGCCACCTTGCCAATCTGGATGCTGGAAGAGCTGATCCGTCCGCGCCAGCGCCCGGTCACCAACGTCGTCGCCATGATCGTTTTCGCCGCCACCTTCTTCCCCATCCTTTGCGCCTACTATCTCACCCGCCACGGGTCCGAGACGGCAGGCTCCGGCAAATAGGCACGCCATGACCATTCAGACCAACCTGCTGATCGGCAACAGCTTTGAAGCTGGCACCGAAACCGCCGAAGCCATCCTCAACCCGCGCACCGGCGGCCTGATCCTGAATGTGCCAGAGGCGTCGCAAACCCAGATCGACCGCGCCGTCGCCGCCGCCCGTCGCGCCTTTGCCAGATGGTCGCGCACCACCCCCGCCGAACGCGCCGCCGCCCTTTTGCGCATTGCTGACCGTATCGAAGCCGAAGCTGACGCTTTCGCCGTCCTCGAAGCCCTGAACTGCGGCAAACCAATCACCGCCGCCCGCGGCGATGAAATCCCCGCCATTGTCGACTGCTACCGCTTCTTTGCCGGTGCCGTGCGCTGCCAGACCGGCGCGCTGGCGGGTGAATATCTCGCTGGCCACACCAGCATGATCCGCCGCGATCCGGTCGGCGTCATCGCCTCGATCGCGCCGTGGAATTATCCGCTGATGATGATGGCATGGAAACTTGCCCCCGCGATTGGCGGCGGCAACACCGTGGTGTTCAAACCGTCCGAACAAACCCCGCTGACCGCACTGAAAATGGCGCATATTCTGGCCGAAGAACTGCCCGAAGGCGTGGTTTCGGTGATCACCGGGCGCGGCCAGACCGTTGGCAGCTATCTGATCAACCACCCCGGCGTTGACATGATCAGCCTGACCGGCGACGTGGCCACCGGCAAAAAGATGCTGGACGCCGCCGCCAAAACCGTCAAACGCACCCATCTTGAACTGGGCGGCAAGGCGCCGGTTCTGGTGTTCGACGATGCCGATGTCTCTGCCGTGATCGAAGGCCTGCGCGCCTTTGGCTACTATAACGCTGGCCAAGATTGCACCGCCGCCTGCCGCATCTACGCCGGCAAAAAGGTTTATGACCGGCTTGTCGCCGATCTGTCCGCCGCCGTGTCCACCATCCAACTTGGCAATGCCGACGACAGCAGCAACGAAATCGGCCCGCTGATCTCGTTGCGCCAACGCGACCGCGTCGCAAGCTTTGTCAACCGCGCCCGCGAACTGCCGCATGTCGAAATCACCACCGGCGGCGCGGTGATGCCCGATGGCTTCTACTACCGCCCCACCGTCGTGGCAGGCGCGCGGCAAGAAGATGAAATCGTGCGCCGTGAAGTCTTCGGCCCCGTGGTGTCGATCACCCCGTTTTCCGACCCGGAACAGGCGATTAGCTGGGCCAATGACAGCGACTACGGC
>JAHEDL010000374.1 GCA_024641255.1 Pseudorhodobacter sp. | reverse complement strand
CAAGGTCGATATTGTTATAGCCCACGCCATAGCGGATCACCGTGGCGCCCGGTTTGACGGCAGCGGCGGCAGCAGGCCCAAAGGGTGCAAACTGCACCACCGCCACATCGGCCCCGGCGACAGCCTGCGCCACATCGTCTGCGGTCTTGCACTGGTGCGATTGAAACGTCGCACCGGCGCCAAGGGCTGCGGTTTCTTCCTGCGCCAAGGCGGGGAAGGTGTAATCGGTGACCACAACTTTCATGGTGTGCCCTTCAGATAATCGTAAAGGATCTCGCCGGGGACGAGGGTGAAGTCGGCGCGCCAGTAAAACCCTTGCAGCGGTTCAAGAACCGGCAGCCGGAACAGTGGCAGTTGCGCATTGGCGCGCAACTCGACGGTGCAGGGGCCTTCCCAACATTCATGCACCGTCACATCGGCAAGCTGGCGCGAGGTGATTTGCCGGATGGCGGGGGTCCCATCGATATGGTCGATGGCCTTGAGGTTGAGGTTGGTGGCAAAGTCGAAATAGGGTTTCAGCCGTGACGGATCGCAGGCGCGCTGTTTGTAGGGCAGAGTGGCGGTAAGCACCTCGATACCGTTGCGTTCAACGCTGCCAACCAGCAGGTCGCCGCGCGGTTCCAGCTTGGGTGTGCCCAGCTTTTTCGGCTGACCGTGGGTTTCGCGGCCATGCGCCACGCCGATGTCAGACGACAGCACCAGATAGGGCGAATAGGCGCCGCGACGGTCGCCCAAGGCTGCCCCGACCATCACGTTGGCTTCGCTGTAGGGGCCAAGCCAATCGGTATCGTTCATCTTGTAGATATGGGCGCAGACGATATCGCCTTCGGGGCGCAGCGGCGGCGGCAACAGAAAGGCGATTTTGGCGGGATCGGTGCGCCAATACACCGTCAGGATTTCTGCGTTGCGAAAGCGGAACGGAAACGGCGGGACCATTGGCGCATCCCACGGCGTGGAAAAGCCGCCGCGCCGGATATCGTCTTCGCTGGGGGGCGTCAGGGTCATGGCATGGCGATCCGGCGCACGACGTCTTCTTGCACCTCGATGCCCAGACCGGGGCCATGCAGCGGATAGGCCCAGCCGTCTTTGTGCCAGATTTTTTCGGCAACAAGGTCGTCCTGCACCACCACCGGGAAGGGTTTGAATTCGAAGATTTCGGTGTTGGGCGATGCCAGCGACAGATGCAAAGAGGCGGCCGTGGTGATCGCGGTCGACCAGGCATGGGCATTGACGGTTTTGCCATAGTGGCTGGCCAGGGCATCCACGCGGCGAAAGCCGGTGATGCCTTCGACACGGGCCGGATCAACGCCATAAACGTCGATGGCTTGCACGAATTCCATTTGGCGGCGGTAGCCGGCTTCGGTGAATTCCCGCTCGCCACTCGCCAGACGGACCTTTGTGTTGGCGCGAAGCTTGCGGTAGCCAGCATCGTCGGTGACATAAAGCGGCTCTTCATACCAGCCGATGCCCAGATCGTGCATGCGGTTGGCCACCGAAATCGCGGTGTCGGCGTCCCAGCGCACGCCATTGCCAATATCAACCAAGATGCCCGCGTCGGGGCCAAGCGCCGAGCGCAGCGCGCGGATGAAGGACACATCGGTGTCGGGGTCGCCGCCGATGTTGCTTTCGCCCTTTTTGGCAAAGCCCAGTTTGGTAGACCGAAAGCCTGCGGCAAAGAACCCTTCGACTTCGGCCACGCAGGCGGCTTCGCCTTTTTTGTTCACATGGCTGGAGGCGTTGGCGGGCAGACGGTCTTGCTTGAGCCCGCCAAGCAATTCGTAAAGCGGTTTGCCAAGGGCTTTGCCCTGAATATCCCACAGCGCCATGTCGATGCCAGAAATCGCAAGCGAGGCGATGCCGCCTTCGCCATACCACCAGACATGGCGGCGCATTTTTGCCCAAAGCGTTTCAATATCAACGGATTCGCCCAGCAAGATCGGGGTTAGGCCATCGCGGATGACAAGGGCGGTGGCGCGGCAGGCTTCGGGCCACATCGCGATGCTTTCGCCCCAGCCAACAATGCCGTCGCTGGTTTCGACGCGCACCAAAACGGTGCGGCGCAGGGTGCCGAAGTCATTGGGGTCTGGATATTCGATCGGGATCGGTTCGATCCGGGCTATCTTGGTCAATGTATTTCCCCCCTTCGCCGCTGGCCTGATAGGTTTTGACAGAACGGCCAGTTCGCGATACTTCGTCAATTGGTAAGGCCAATTAACAACGCTCAAAATCCTGAGGTCAAGAAAAATGTTCAATCTTTCGCCTGTTCCGGTTCCTGATCTGTCGGGCCGCGTGGTTCTGGTGACCGGTGCCGGCAAGGGCATCGGCGCGGAATTGGTAAGGATTCTGGTGGCTAAGGGCGCCAAAGTGTTTGCCGGAATTTACCCCGGCGAGGCGGCAGAGGCGCTGCCAGCGGCGGCGGTTGTGCTGGCGCTGGATGTGACGAAACAGGCCGATGTTGATGCGGCGGTGGCGCGGGTGCAGGCCGAATCGGGTCGGTTGGATGTGCTGGTGAACAACGCCGGGGTAATCGCGCCGATCGGGCCGCTGGACTCGGTTCCCAGCGACGCGCTGGGTGCGGCGTTTGCGGTGAATGTGACCGGGGTGCACCGGATGTCGGTGGCGGCGCTGGGGCTGTTGCGTCAGGCGAACGGCGTGATCGTTAACGCGGGCACTGGCGCGGCGACCACGCCGATGGAGGGCTGGACGGTGTATTGTTCAACCAAAGCCGGGATGCGGATGCTGACGCAGATGATGGCAATGGAACTGGCGCCAGCGGTGAAAACCTTCTTCGTTGGCATCCCGCCCACCGATACCGCGATGCAAGGGACGATTCGTCAGGCGGGGTTCAATCCGATCAGCAAGATCCCGCAAGACAAGCTGGTACGGACTTCGGTGCCAGCGTCGGTGATGGCGTGGATGTGCGGGCCACAGGCGCGGGATGTTGAAGAGGTTTTGCTGGATGTGCGGCAGGAAATCTTCACCAAGATGATGGACCTGCCCGCCTGAGCGGGGCATGTTTCGGGGAAGTTTCAGGAGGACAGGATGGGACGGCTGACAGGCAAACGCGCGCTGGT
>JAHEDL010000351.1 GCA_024641255.1 Pseudorhodobacter sp. | reverse complement strand
GCCACCGCCACCATGGGGCTGACCGGTTCCGCCGGGGTCTACGCCGGATGGAGCCGCTGCGCCGCGCATGGCTCTGGCGGTTTCGCGATCTACCGCCCCGAACATTGGAGCGTGAAAGACTCCGGCCTTGGCTATGGCGATGTGCTGGGCGCCGCGTCAAAGATCTTTGCCTATGAGGTGGATGGCATTGATTACACCATGACCCACGGCCTGCCCTTCGCAGCAGAGGCTGCCGGATTGCAGGGTGATCTGACGATTGTGGGACTGTCGCCTGCAACAACACTGTCGCATTCCACCGGCCCGCAGGATCGTGACCGATTTATCGGCACTCTGGACGCCGAAGAGGTGGCGCAGATCATCTACCGCGCGGTCACCCCCGAAACCCTGGGCCGGGCATCGCGCGGTAACGGCTGCATGGCAGAATATCGCCGCGGCAAAGGCGCTGTGTTCAACGCCGGATCTTGCGAATGGGTCAATGGGCTAATCCAACGCGATGCGGTGGTCGAACGCGTCACCCGTCGCGTCTTGCTTGGGCCGTGGCACTGATCTGCAACCGGCCAATGGCGCGCCTGCGGCGCACGCCTTTATCTCGCCTCTGGCTGCGCCAACCGGCTCGGACGGCGCTCCGCGCGGGGGATATTTGGGCCAAGATGAAGCTATTTCACTTTGGCCAAAATATCTCCGCCGGAGGCATCGCGGCGACAAGCGCGTTAGCGCGCAGGCGACTAAAAAGACCAGCGCCGCAGGCGCGCTTTTTAATCAGGTCCAGGCCGCAAGCACCGCCTGCAGGTTTTGGCCCAATTCGGGGCAAAGATAGCCGCCTTCCTGCACAATCACCGTCGGCAATTCCAGTGCGGCGACCGCGCGGCCAATGCGGCCAAATCCGGCGGTGGTGACGCCCAGCCCGGCGAAGGGGTCGCCTTCGAACGCATCCAGCCCCAAGGCCAGCACCAGCGTGTCGGCCCCCCACTCGGCGATCTTGGCTTTTGCGGTATCGAGTGCGGCCAGAAAGCCGTCGTCGCCTGTGCCACGCGGCAGGGGCAGGTTCAGGTTTG
This sequence comes from Pseudorhodobacter sp., assembly GCA_024641255.1. GTDB lineage: Bacteria > Pseudomonadota > Alphaproteobacteria > Rhodobacterales > Rhodobacteraceae > Cypionkella. Next base: position 2,048 of record JAHEDL010000351.1, on the reverse strand, counting down.
CGCCGATGCCATCACCTTCACCAACCTCGCCAGCATAGCCCCAGAAGAACGGGTAGAACCGCTCTGGGTCGGCATGCAGCGATACTGTCAGCACATCGCCCCGGCCATAGAACATGCCTTGGGTGCCATTGCCATGGTGCAGGTCAACATCCAGAATCGCCACCTTGCGGCCTGCATCGCGCAACCGCTGCGCCGCGATGCCGGAGTTGTTCAGATAGCAAAATCCGCCCGCCAGTTCGGCAAAAGCGTGATGCCCCGGCGGCCGGCACAGGGCATAGGTGGCCGCCTCGCCTGCAAGCACCAGATTGGCCGCATGGATCGCGGTTTGAGCCGATGCATAGGCCGCGCCCCATGTTTCTGCTGAAATCGGGCATGAGGTGTCGGTCATGTGAAACCCCGCCTGTCCCACTGCCGATTTCGGATAGCCATCGCTGCGGTTAGCGGGGTGGATGTTGGGAATAACTTCCGCCGAGGCACCGTCAATCCGGGTCCAGCGGTGATAGATGTTTTGCAAGAAGGTCAAATAGCGCTCTGGGTGCACCGCGCGGATCGGGTCAAGCCCGGTGTCAGGCGCCCGCACCACTGGCCCGCCCAACTGCCGCACTGCCGCCAGCAGCACATCAATCCGTGCAGGCTGTTCAGGGCAGGGGAAGGGCGCGCCGGAAGACAGGAAGAATTTCGGGTCATGCGCGCGCTGTGCGTCGTCAAACACCGTAATCATTGCAGCGCCTCCAGCATTTGCCCGTCAAGGATCATCATCTCGTAGCCGCGCTGGCGAAAGCCGATGCGGCCATAGAACCCCATCGCCACCGCATTATCTGCGCTGACCCCCAGCGTGATAAACTGCGCGCCCCAGTCTTGCTGGCGCAGCATGGCCGTCAACAAGCCTCGGCCCAAGCCCAGCCCGCGCGCCGCGTCTGACACATAGATGTCTTGCACATAGACCCCCGCCTCGCCGCGATGGGTGGAATAGTCGGGGTAGTAGATCAGCATGCCCAAGGCCTGCCCACCGCGTTCGGCCAGCATCGCCCAGAACAGCGGCCTTGGGCCAAAGCCATGCTGCAGCAGGCCCGCTTCCGACCCCACTGCATAGTCGCCACCATCATGGTCGGCCAAAGCCTGCAGCATGCTGCGCAGCGTGGTCACATCACGCGCCTCGGCTGGACGATAGGCGATCAAAATGCCACCTCGCCTGCGCCTTTCAGGCCAAGCATCGCCCGTGCTTCGGTTGGGGTGGCAACGCTGCGGCCCAGGGCTTCGACGATGGTTCTGATCTGATGCACCTGTTGCGCGTTGCTTTCGGCCAGCACACCTTTGGCGGCATAAAGGTTGTCTTCCAGCCCCACCCGCACATGCCCGCCCATCGCGGCCGCCATGGTGGCCATCGGCACCTGCATCCGCCCCGCCGCCAGCACCGAAAACTGATAGCTGTCACCAAACAGCCGATCCGCGGTGCGTTTGAGAAGCACCAACGTGTCCGGCTCCGCCGCCATGCCGCCCAGCACACCAAACACGAACTGGATGAACAGCGGCGCCCGCACCAGCCCACGGTCGACGAAATGCTTCAGCATGGTCAAGTGGCTGATATCATAGCACTCAAATTCAAATCGCGCACCCCGTTCGGCCCCCATGGCTTGCAGCACCGCAGCAATGTCGCGGGGGGTGTTCTTGAACACCAGATCATCCGAGTTTTCCAGAAACGGCCGTTCCCAATCGTGTTTCCACTGCGAAATCCGCGCCGCCATCGGGTAGAGCGCAAAGTTCATCGACCCCATATTCAGGCTGCACATTTCCGGCGCGAACCGCTTTGGCGCGGCAAGCCGCATGTCCAGCGTCATCACCGCCGATCCGCCGGTGGTCATGTTCACCACCCCGTCGCAGCCCGCCTTGATCGCGCCCAGAAACCCCGCCCAATGCTCTGGGTCTGCCGAAGGTTGTCCGGTGGCCGGATTGCGGGCGTGCAGGTGCAAAATGGCCGCCCCTGCCTTGGCCGCGCCAATCGCGCTTGCAGCAATTTCGGCCCCGGTGATCGGCAGATAGGGCGACAT
>JAHEDL010000073.1 GCA_024641255.1 Pseudorhodobacter sp. | reverse complement strand
AGCGGGTATAGCGCTGCCGTGCCGTAATGGACCAGCGACGGTTGGATCACCAAAAGCGCACCGGCAAAGCCGATGACCGACGCAATGATACGGCGCGGTCCGACTGGGTTGCCAAACAGGAAATGCCCAAGGATCAACAGGATAAACGGTTCGATGAACACAATCGCCAAAGCATCGGCAATCGGCATCACCTGCACCCCGGCAACAAAACCATAGGTCGAGGCGATCAGGAAACAGGCGCGCAGCGTGATCAGACCGGCGATGCGCGGCGAAATTGCCAAAGGCAGCCGCATGAACAGTGCCATCGGCGCCATCAGCGCCCCTTGCACCAAAAACCGCGCAGCGGTGATTTGGCCCACCGGAATTTCGGCGGTGGCCAGTTTCGATGCAGTGTCCAGCAGCGGCGCCAACACACAAAACGCAAGCATCAGCACGATGCCGGGAAGAATACGATCATTGTTCATGGGCTTGGCTACCTTGCGACGCGGCCTGCGTCCGTTCTGAATGCGACGGATCGGTGTCGCAAGGCGGGGGCGGTCTTTGCCGCCATCGAGGCGGCCAAGACCGCGCTGTCGCGGCATGGTTCTGAAACCGCAGCGCGGGTGGTGGCGGTGGAGCCTCCGGCGGGGATATTTGGGCCAAAGTGAAAGTGATCTTCATCTTGGTGTAAATATCCCCGCCGGAGGCATTCAACCTGTCGACCCAGCGCAGGTCTGGTCAGCAGTTCGGCACGTTTACCGCAAGGCCACCAAGCGAGGTTTCCTTATACTTCTCGTGCATGTCATGGCCGGTTTGGCGCATGGTTTCGATGCAGACATCCAGGCTGACCAGATGCTCGCCATCGCCGCGCAGGGCGAGGCTGGCGGCCGAGACCGCTTTGATTGCGCCAAGGCCGTTGCGTTCGATGCAGGGTACTTGCACCAGACCTTTGACCGGATCGCAGGTCATTCCAAGGTGATGTTCCAGCGCGATTTCGGCCGCGTTTTCAACTTGCATCACTGTGCCGCCCATCACGGCGCAGAGGGCCGCGGCGGACATTGCAGCGGCAGAGCCGACTTCGGCCTGACAGCCGCATTCGGCGCCAGAGATTGAGGCATTGTGTTTGCACAGGCCCCCGATGGCCGAAGCGGTCAGCAAGAAATCGGCGATTTTCGAGGTAGAGGCGCCCGGCACATGGTCAAGGTAGTAGCGCAGCACAGCGGGCAGAACCCCCGCCGCGCCGTTGGTGGGGGCGGTGACGACTTGGCCGCCAGCGGCGTTTTCTTCGTTCACCGCCATGGCATAAAGGCTCATCCAGTCGTTGATGGTGTGCGGCGGCGTCATGTTCAGGCCACGTTCGGCCATCAGCGCGTCGTGGATGCCTTTGGCGCGGCGGCGCACTTTCAGCCCGCCCGGCAAGATGCCTTCGCCTTCCATCCCGCGCGAGATGCAGTTGTTCATCACCTCCCACAACCGCGCGATGCCTTTGTCGATTTCGGCTTTGCTGCGGAATTTCAATTCGTTGGCCAGTTTCATCTGTGCGATGCTTTGGCCTGACGCCTTTGCCATTTCCAGCATTTCGGCCGCGGTTTCGAACGGGTAGGGCACATCGGCCTTGGCTTTCGATTTTGTGCCGCCCGCTTCGGCATGTTCGGCCGCCGTCAGCACAAAGCCGCCGCCGATCGAATAGTAGGTTTCTTGCAAGATCACGTCGCCTTGGCCGTCGGTGGCTTTCAAGATCATGCCATTGGCGTGACCGGGCAGCGAGGGGCCGTAATCGAAGGTCAGATCTTGCTTCGGGTCGAAATGCAGCGGCGGCAGACCTTCGGCGTGGATGGTGTGGGTTTCGCCGATTTGCGCCAGCGTGGCTTCGGCCTTGGCCGCGTCATAGGTGGCAGGGTGAAAGCCTGCCAGACCAAGGATGGTGGCGCGGTCGGTGGCATGGCCGACGCCGGTGAAGGCCAGCGAGCCGTGCAGCGAGCCTTTCAGCCCGGCAAAGTGGAAGGGCGAGGCGCGCATCAGATCCAGAAAGCGGGCCGCGGCGACCATCGGCCCCATGGTGTGCGAGGATGACGGGCCGACGCCCACTTTGAACATGTCGAAGACAGAGAGGAACATCGTGGGTCCGATCAGGGTTTGGTGAAAGGGTGAGGGCCAAGGCCTTCGTCGGCGGCAACGGCCTGAACCGCGGGGCGGGTTTCCAGTGCCGCCAGAATTGGCAGCAGCGCGGGGAAGTCTTGCGCCGGAAAATGCCCCGGTTGGCCTGCGGGAATAGAGCCAAGCCAGCGCAGCAGCATCGCCACATAGATGCCCATCAGGCTGGGCGCTTGCGGCGACAGCCAAGATGGGGCTTCGGCGGCGACCATATCATTCAGAGCGGTCAGCAGGGTTTGCATATGGGCGTGGGCATGGGCCGCAACCGCATCAGCGCAGCCCGCGCCCGCGGTGCGGTCCGGGTAGAAGATTTGCAGCAGGGTGGGGTGGATGTTGGTCGAGGTGAAAAACAGCCATTTCAAAAACGCCGCGCGGTCGGGCGACATGGGCGCAGGCGCAAGTTGGCCGTGGCGGTCTGCCAGATAGAGCAGGATCGCGGCGGTTTCGAACATCGGGCCGTCCGGGGTTTCGATGGCCGGAATTTTGCCCAAAGGATGCAGGCGGCGATATGCGGGCGAGGCAAGCTCGCCTGCCTCGCGGTCGATCTGGCGGGCGCGATGCGGCACGCCAAGTTCGGCAAGCAAGATCCGCACGGCCAAAGAGGCCGAGTCGGGGGAATAGTGCAGCAGATACATTCTGGCCCTCCTGTTCGCAGGCGTCAGTATGGCGCATGGCGGCGCAGGGACCATGCGAAAACCGACACTTTTTGTGCAGGGACGGCGTGGATGCCGGTTTCAGGCCGGGAAGCTGACAGCGCGGCGCCGGTTGGGGGGCACATACCAGAAGGCTTCGGCCTGCGGTCCCATAGCGGCCAGAACCGGGGCAAGGCGGGTTGTCAGGATCTGGGCGTAAAGCGCCTCGGCCACGGCGTCGATGCAGGTGTCGGGCGTTAGATTGTGATGCGGGCGCAGGGCTTTGCATTCGGCAATCTGGTCAGCGCGTGTGCCCCAAGGTCGCGGCGGCATAGGGTGCCAGCTGGCCACAAAGATCGCGCGCAGCACGGCGGGCAGAATATCGGCAAAACCAAGGGCTTGCGGCAGGGTCAGACGGGCGCGAAAGCAATGCAGCACGGCTTCGGTCGCGGTGTAGGTGGCGTTGTCGCTATCAAGGTTAAGGGCCGCCCGCGCGTCGGCCAGAAAGGCGCGAAATTCGGCGCTGGCATGGCGGTAGGTGTAGGGCATCGGCATGGCGGGCCTGTGGCGGTTTGGGGCGGCGGCATCGGCCACCGCCCAAACAGTTTCGGGCTTTAGCCGATGAAATCCAACAGCAGTTTTGCGTTTAGCGCAATGATCACCACTGCAATCAAGATCGCCAGCGCAACCAGCCAGCGCGGGGCCGCCAATGCGCCCATCTTGGCGCGGTCGGCGGTAAACATCACCAGCGGCACCACCGCAAACGACAGTTGCAGCGACAGCACCACCTGCGTCAGGATCAACAGTTTTCCGGTGCCGGCAGAGCCGTAATACAGTGTCACCCCTGCAGCCGGCACAATCGCCAGTGCGCGGGTTGCCAAACGGCGCAACCATGGCGGCAGGCGGATCTGCAAGAAACCTTCCATCACGGCCTGCCCGGCAAGGGTGGCGGTAACGGTCGAATTCAGCCCACAGGCCAACAGAGCAATGGCAAACAGCGACGGCGCAATGCCAGACCCCAGCAGCGGCCCAAGCAATTGATGCGCATCCCCCAATTCTGCCACCGCCGTTTGTCCGGTGGCATGAAACGACGCGGCGGCAAGGATCAGGATCGAGGCGTTGATCAGTAGGGCAAACATCAAGGCGACGGTGCTGTCGATGGTGGCGAATTTCAACGCCTCGCGCTTTTCTTCGATGGTCTCGCCATAAGCGCGGGTCTGCACGATGGCCGAATGCAAATAGAGGTTATGCGGCATCACCGTGGCCCCAAGGATGCCAAGCGCCAGATACAGCATTTCGGGGTTTCGCAGAATATCCACCGTGGGGGCAAAGCCGCGCACCACGCCGCCCCAATCGGGATCGGCCAGCACGATCTGAACGCCAAAGCACAGCGCAATCACCCCCAGCAGGGTGATTATGAAGGCTTCCAGCCAGCGGAAGCCCTTCTTTTGCAGCCACAAAATCAGGAATACATCCAATGCGGTGATCAACACCCCCAATTCCAGCGGGATGCCGAACAGCAGGTTCAGGCCAATCGCGGTGCCGATCACTTCGGCAATGTCGGTGGCGATGATGGCAATTTCAGCCGCCAGCCACAGCGGGATCGTCACCAGTTTCGGGAAAGCATCGCGGCAGGCCTGTGCCAGATCGCGCCCCGATGCGATGGCAAGGCGCGCACACAGTGATTGCAGCACGATGGCCATCAGGTTGGACACCAAGGCCACCACCAGCAGCGCATAGCCAAATTTCGACCCACCGGCGAGGCTGGTCGCCCAGTTGCCCGGATCCATATAGCCGACCGCAACCATATAGCCCGGCCCCAGAAAGGCGGCGAACCGACGCCATGTGCCTTTGGGTAGGGCGATAGAGCGATGCACCTCGGCCAAGGCGGCTTCGCCGCGGTCGGTTTTCCAATCGGCGTTCAGATTAAAAAGACTGGACATCTGGGCTTTCTGTTAATGCGAATTATTCTCAATTTAGAACGGCACCGCCATCTGTCAAGCGCGGTTTGCGATTCCCCCCTCGCCCCGCCGCGCCGCTTTGCCTATAAGGACGGCGCAGCGACAGGAGAGCCAAATGCCCGCAGACCTTTCCCCGATTGATAAAGCCAAATTCGTGGCCGCCAAACGCGCGGTGGATTTCATTGAGAACGGCATGAAAGTGGGCCTTGGCACCGGGTCGACCGCCGCATGGATGGTGCGTTGCTTGGGCGAACGGGTGCGGCAAGAAGGCTTGAAGATTGTGGGCGTGCCTACTTCGACCCGCACGGCGGAACTGGCGCGGCAGGTGGGGATTACCGTCACCTCGCTGGACGAAGCGAAATGGCTGGATGTCACCATTGATGGGGCCGACGAATTTGACCAGAACCTTGCGCTGATCAAAGGCGGCGGTGCGGCGCTGTTGCAAGAAAAGATCGTGGCCACCGCCAGCGATCAGATGATCGTGATCGCCGATGCGGCAAAAGAAGTGCAGCAGCTTGGCGCCTTCCCGCTGCCGATCGAAGTTATTCCCTTTGGCTGGCAGACCACCAAGGCGCTGGTCGAAGAAACGCTGGTGTCGATGGATGTGCTGAACCGCGATGTCAGCCTGCGGATGAACGGTGATCGGCCTTTGGTGACCGACGAGTCGAACTACATCCTTGATCTGCATCTGAAGCGCATCGGCAACCCGCGTCAGCTGGCGCTGGTGCTGAACCAGATCCCCGGCGTGGTTGAAAACGGATTGTTCATTGATATCTGTGACATCGTGATCATCGGCCACGGCGATGGCCGGGTGACGGTGCGCGATATCAACAATGGCTCGGAAACCGATGACAAGATCGAATTTGCGCCGACCGACAATATCTTCGCCGATCTTGGAGAATAAGCGTGACATTTGACTATGATCTGTTCGTCATCGGCGGTGGCTCTGGTGGCGTGCGCGCCGCGCGGATTGCGGCTGCCGAAGGCGGGGCAAAGGTGGGTCTGGCCGAAGAAAGCCGGATGGGCGGCACCTGCGTTATTCGCGGCTGCGTACCCAAAAAGCTGATGGTGTTCGCGTCAGAGTTCCCCGGCCAGATCGAAGACGCAGCGGCCTATGGCTGGAAGGTCAAGGCCGAAGGGTTTGATTGGCCGAAGTTCCGCACCACGCTGGAAGCCGAACTGACGCGGTTGGAAAATGCCTATCGCAACACGCTGAAGAACGCCGGTGTCACCATGCATGACATGCGCGCGGTTGTGGTCGATCCGCATCGGGTGCGGCTGGCCAATGGAGATGAATTTACCGCCAAGCATATCTTGATCGCCACCGGCGGGCGGCCGTTTGTGCCGGCGATTCCGGGGGCAGATCTGGCTGTTACCTCGAACGAGATGTTCCATCTTGATGCGCTGCCAAAGCGTGCGCTGGTGGTGGGCGGCGGTTATATTGCCAGCGAATTTGCCTGCATCCTGAATGGCTTGGGCGTTGATGTTGCGCAATACTATCGCGGCGCGCAGATCTTGCGCGGCTTTGATGACGAAGCGCGCGGCCATGTCGCCAATGCGATGGCGGCACATGGCGTGGCGATTCATTGCGGCACCGATGTTGAACGGCTGGAACGGCGCGCGGGCGGCATCTGTGCCATCGCCACCGACGGGTCAGAGCGCGAGTTTGATCTGGTGCTTTACGCCACCGGACGGGTGCCGAACGTGGCGGGGCTTGGGCTGGATCATCTGGGCGTCGCTCTGGGCAGCAAGGGCGAAGTGCTGGTGGATGACTGGAGCCAAACCTCGGTTCCGTCGATTTTCGCGGTGGGCGACGTGACCGACCGGATCAACCTGACGCCAGTGGCGATCCGCGAAGGCCACGCCTTTGCCGACACGGTGTTCCGTGGCGTGCCCACCAAGGCCGACCATGAATTGGTGGCGTCGGCGGTGTTCACCCAACCCGAATTGGGGTCGGTCGGGCTTTCCGAAGAGGCGGCTGCGGCGCTGGGCAAGACCGAAATTTACACCGCCACCTTCCGCCCGATGAAAACGCTGTTTGCCGGGCGTCAGGACAAGGTGCTGATGAAACTGGTGGTATCGGTTGAAACGCGCAAGGTTTTGGGCTGTCACATCGTTGGCCCAGAGGCTGGAGAGATGATCCAGCTAGCCGCAATTGCGATCAAGATGGGTGCCACCAAAGAAGATTTCGACCGCACTGTTGCCGTGCATCCGACGATGTCGGAAGAATTGGTAACCATGCGCAAGCCAACTCGGGTGGTCTAATTCACGCCACGTGCTTGATTTTGTTGTCAGGCATACCCAATTCTAACTGAAGTTAAAGAACGAAAGGTCGATCGATGGCGGGAAGCGGAGGCCCTTGGGGCGGCAATGGCGGCTCTGGTGGCGATGATCGCAACGGCGGTGATCGGAACAGTGGCGACCGCAACGGTCAGCGTCCGGGTGGCAAACGCCCCGGTGAGGGGCCGCAAATTCCCGAAATTGACGAGCTGATGAAGAAGGGCCAAGAACAGCTGCGCGTGCTGATGGGCGGGCGTGGCCGTGGCACGCCGCCGCCGGTTGGCGGCTCTGGTGGCAACGGGGCGGGTGCCTTGTTCACCAAGCAGGGCGTGGTTCTGGGCGTTTTGGCGGCGGCTGCGCTGTGGGTCTATGCCTCGGCCTATTCGGTGAAACCGGAAGAACAAGCCGTTACGCTGATGATGGGCAAATTCGCCGGGGTTAGCGAAGAAGGTCTGCACTTTGCGCCTTGGCCGCTGATGCGCGCCGAAATCGTTGAATCGCGCAAGCAGCGCACCACCGAAATCGGCAATGGCGCTGCGGGCGAATTGGACAATGGTCTGATGCTGACGCGCGACCAGAACATCGTCGATATCGAATTTCAGGTGGTGTGGAACATCAGCGATCCGGCGAAGTTCCTGTTCAACCTTGCCGACCCCGAAGACACCATTCGGGCGGTTTCGGAATCGGCGATGCGTGACATCATCGCACGGTCTGAACTTGCGCCAGTGCTGAACCGCGACCGTGGCGTGATCGCCGCCGATCTGACTCGCGCGGTGCAGACCACGCTGAACAGCTATGATGCCGGGATCAACGTGATCCGGGTGAACTTTGACAAGGCCGACCCGCCGCGCGAAGTCATCGACAGCTTCCGAAAGGTGCAGGCCGCGCAGCAAGAGCGTGACCGGCTGCAAAAAGAAGCTGACGCCTATGCCAACACGGCCAACGCCGGTGCGCGCGGGCAGGCGGCGCAGTTGCAGCAAGAATCCGAAGCCTATCGCGCCCAAGTCGTCAACGACGCCGAAGGCGAAGCCAGCCGCTTCTTGTCGGTTTACGGCGAATACGTGAAGGCGCCGGAAGTGACGCGCAAGCGGATGTATCTGCAAACCATGGAGAAAGTTCTGGGTGGCATGAACAAGGTGATCCTTGACGACAAAGGCGGGCAGGGCGTGGTGCCTTATCTGCCGTTGGAAGGGCTGAAACCTGCCCCGGCAGCCGGAGGGTCGAACTGATGCGTGCGGTCTATATTCTTCCCGGTCTGATCCTTGCGGGCGCGCTGGTGCTGTCTTCGGCGTTCATTGTTGATGAACGCGAAAAGGTGCTGGTGCTGCAGTTTGGCGAGGTTAAACAGGTGATCGACAAGCCGGGTCTGTCGTTCAAGATCCCGTTCATTCAAGATCTGCTGCGCTATGATGACCGGATTTTGGGCCTGCCGACGCAGCCCTTGGAAGTCACGCCGCTGGATGATCGCCGTTTGGTGGTGGATGCCTTCGCGCGCTGGCGCATCGTTGATGTTGCGGCTTTCCGCCGTGCCGTTGGCGCGGGCGGCGAGGCTTCGGCGCGTGATAACCTTGACAAGATCATCAACGCCGAAATCCGCGAAGTTTTGGGCGGTGTTCCCAGCCAAAAGGTGCTGTCGGAAGACCGCACCGCGCTGATGAACAAAATCCGCGACAACGCGCGTGCCAAAGCGGCCAGTTTGGGCGTTGACGTGATCGACGTGCGGCTGACGCGCACCGATTTGCCGGAACAAAACCTTGAATCCACCTTCGCCCGGATGCGGGCCGAACGTGAACGCGAGGCGGCGGATGAAATCGGTCGCGGTAAAGAAGCCGCGCAGCGCGTGCGGGCCGAAGCCGACCGTTCGGTTGTCGAGGTGGTCAGCCAAGCCCGCAAAGAGGCAGAGATTGTGCGCGGTGAAGCCGATGCAAAGTCGAACGCCATCTATGCCGAAGCCTATGGCAAAGACCCGGAGTTCTTCGCCTTTACCCGGTCGTTGACGTCGTATGAACGGGCGTTGCAGGGCAGCAATTCGTCGATGGTGATGCAGCCTGACAGCGAGTTCTTCGATTATCTGGGCAGCGAAAAGCCGCCCGTGGCGCCCGCGCCGTGATGCAACTGCTGCTGGCCTTCGGGTTGGTCTGCGTGATCGAGGGGCTGGTGCTTGCACTGGCCCCTTCGCGTATCGAAGACATATTGGCGCAACTGGCCGCGCTATCGCCTGAAACCCGGCGGTTTCTGGGCCTTTGTGCGGTGGCGCTTGGCGTCGGGCTGGTGGCTTTGGCCAAGGCTTTGGGCGTTTGATGGCATTTGCCGCGAAATCGGCTTGCGGCGCTTCACAACCATGACAAAATCCTTCACGCGGGTTTGAGTGGATGCGAGCGGGTTTGCATTGCGAATTTGCGCGCTTACATGAAGATGCGGGTGTGATCCGATGGGGCGCATCGCCGCCCCAGAATACGAAAAGGAGTTCGGACGTGCTTCATCTTCCCAACACTCGTGCGCTGACGCTTTCGGGCATCGCGACCCCACGGCGTCCCCGGCTGCTTTTGGCCCTTGGCTTGGGCCTGTCTATGGCGCTTTCGATGCCGGCCCTGCAGGCAGAGGCACGCGGTGCGCCGGAAAGTTTCGCCGATCTGGCCGAACAGATCAGCCCGTCGGTGGTGATGATCACCACATCGTCGGTGGTGGCATCGGATACCCAAGGCGGGCCGATGGTGCCTCCGGGGTCGCCGTTTGAAGATTTCTTCAAGGATTTCATGGACCCGAACGGGCAGGGCGGCAATGAACCGCAACGCTCTGAAGCGTTGGGGTCTGGCTTTGTGATCAGCGCCGATGGCTATATCGTCACCAACAACCACGTCATCGAAGGTGCCGATGACATTCAGATCGAATTCTTTGGCGGCAAACGGCTGAAGGCGAAACTGGTTGGCACCGACCTTAAAACTGACATCGCGGTGCTGAAGGTCGAAAGCCCCGAACCGCTGCCGTTCGTGGCCTTTGGTGACAGCGACAAGATGCGGGTCGGCGATTGGGTCATGGCAATGGGCAACCCGCTGGGCCAAGGGTTTTCGGTGTCGGCAGGCATCGTTTCGGCACGGGGCCGCGAATTGTCGGGCACCTATGACGATTTCATCCAGACTGATGCTGCTATCAACAAAGGTAACTCGGGCGGGCCGCTGTTCAACATGGACGGGCAGGTTGTGGGGGTGAACACCGCCATTCTGTCGCCCACCGGCGGCTCGATCGGCATCGGGTTTTCGATGTCGTCCAAGGTGGTCAGCCATGTGGTTGATCAGCTGAAGCAATATGGCGAAACCCGCCGTGGCTGGCTGGGCGTGCGGATTCAGGATGTGACGCCGGACGTGGCCGAAGCCATGGGGCTGACCGATGCCAAGGGCGCGTTGGTCACCGATGTGCCGGATGGCCCCGCGAAAGAAAGCGGGATGCAGGCCGGCGATGTGATCACCACCTTTAACGGCCAAGAAATCAGCGATGCCAAGGACTTGACCCGCACCGTTGCTGACGCGCCGATTGGTGAAGACGTGCCTGTGATCGTGCTGCGTGCCGGGTCTACCCAGACGTTGCAGGTCAAGCTGGGTCGCCGCGAAACCGCAGAGGCCGATCAACCGGTGCCCGCCGCGCAGAAAGACACCCCCACCACCCCGCAAACCGCCGAAGTCTTGGGCATGAAGCTGGTGCCGATGGACGAACAGGTAGCAAAAGACCTGAACTTGCCGGTTGGCGCCACCGGCCTTGCGGTAACGGGCGTTGATCCGGCGTCAGATGCGTCGTCCAAGGGCGTGATGCCGGGCGACGTCATTGTCGAAGCAGGGCAGCAGCCAGTCGTCAAACTGTCTGATCTGCAAGATCGGGTCACCGAGGCGAAGGATGCCGGCCGCAAATCGATCTTGCTGTTGGTGCGCCGCGAAGGCGATCCGCGCTTTGTTGCGCTGTCGATCGAATGATCTGACCGCGATCAACCCACCCATCAAGCAAAGGGCGGCGGGGCAACCTGCCGCCCTTCTACTTAGCACCGCAGGGTGGCGTCAGTTGATTTCGCTTAGCAACCGGGTGCGGAACGACAGCATCCAGTCGGCGCGTTCTTCGGCCATCGCCCGCCCCGGCGCGGTCTGCATGGTGTCGACGATTTTCAGCAGCTTGGTTTCAATATGGTCCAGCGCGAAAGCGCGGTCATCATAGGGGCGGTGCAGCGCCATCGGGTCGGCGGCGTCAAACAGCCCGCCGCCCATGCTGCCTGCGACATGAAACATCCGCGCAAGGCCAATCGCGCCAAGCGCTTCCAGCCGGTCGGCGTCTTGCAGCACGCGCGCTTCGGCGGTGGCAGGGGCAATGCCCGCCGAAAAGCTATGCGCGGCAATCGCGTGGCCGACCGCCGAAAGCTTGTCTTCGGCAAAGCCATCGGCGCGCAGAAAATGGCAGGCCGCTTCGGCAGACAGGGTCGAGGCGCGGGCGCGTTCGGGGTGCGATTTTGGCAGGTTCACCAGATCGTGGAAAATGCAGGCGGGCAGCAGAACTTCGGCATCGCAAGGCTCGTCCATCGCAATCACCTGCGCCCGCCGCCACACCCGGCGCAAATGGCCCAGATCATGCGCGCCATCAACAGGATGCGCCGACCACTGCCGCGCAACTTCGGCTTCGTAACGGGCTTGGCGGGATAGGGTTTCGGCTGGGGTCATAGCGTGTTGATATCCGTCGAAATGATGCCAAGTTCGCGCGCGGCGGCGGTTGACAGGGTTGCGCTGTCCAGCCCGCGCGGTTCTTGAAACCGGCGGATGGCTTCGGCGGTGGTGGCGTTCATCGTGCCGGTCACCGGCGCCATGTAAAGCCCGCGCGCCTTCAGCGCCCGTTGCAGCGTGGCCATGAAATTAACCGTCATATCGGCGCTGCACGGGGTCGGGAACCAGACCTCTTCGGTGTCTTGCACCATGCGCTGATGCGTCTTGGTCTGATAGCTGGCAGGCGTGGTCACCGCGCCAGTCGCATCGCGAATCTCTTCGCTGATCAAAATCTGTTCGGTGACGGTTTCAATAACCGCAGGCGTTGTGTCTTTTGCCCAGCAGACGCCATCTCTGGCGGGCGGGGTTTGGCCGGGCTTCAGGTGCACCAGATCCACGCCCAGATTTTGCCGCGCGGGCGGCGCGACGCTGGATTGGTCACAGGCCGTCAGCAGCAAGGCTGCGCCAAAAAGTAGCCGAAGGTTCATGCCATGCCCGTGTTGCGCCCAGGTTTGCCTTGGGCTGATTGTTCGCAGCCGACCTTAGCGGCAAAGCATTGGGCTGCAAAGGGCCGTTGCGGCACTGGCAAAGCGAAGCGGTTTCGCCTATGTCAAAGCAGGGCCGAAAGGCAGTCAAATCAGGAAAAGAGCATGGCGAAGATCACGTATGTAGAACACGGCGGCAAAGAACATGTTGTCGAGGTGGCGAACGGTCTGACAGTGATGGAAGGCGCGCGCGACAACGGTATTCCCGGGATCGAAGCCGATTGCGGCGGTGCCTGCGCCTGTTCAACCTGCCACGTCTACATTGATCCGGCTTGGGTTGACCGGCTGCCGAAGAAAGACGCGATGGAAGAAGATATGCTGGATTTCGCATGGAATCCCGATGCGACCCGCTCGCGGCTGACCTGCCAGATCAAGGTCAGCGATGCTTTGGATGGCCTGCGCGTGCAGATGCCGGAAAAGCAGATCTGATAGCAAACTGCGGGGCGCATGGTTTCGGCCATGCGCCTGCTTCTGCGCTCAGTTCGCTTTGCGCGGCGGCATGAACGGCAAAGGTGCAACCGGCACGCCGTCTTCCAACAGCGCCCGCGCCTCTTCCGGCTTTGCCTCGCCATAGATCGACCGCTGATCAATCTCGCCTTCGTGCATCCGCCGCGCTTCGGCGACGAAATTCACCCCGACATATTCCGAATTCGCCTCGACCTGACGCCGAAGCTCTGCCAAGGCCGCCTCGACATCGTTTTGCGGCTGGCTAAGTGTGGGTTTCGCGGGTTCGCCCGCGCTGCGGGCAGGGCGCACTGCGGGCGCCATCAGCGATTTTTCAACCTCTGTCGCACCACAAACCGGGCAAGACACATGGCCCGCGCCGCGCAGCGCGTCATAGGCTTCGGCTGACTGAAACCAGCTTTCAAAGTCGTGGTCTTTGGGGCAGCGCAGCGCGTAGCGGATCATCTGATTGGCCGTTGGTTAAACCGATACCCTAAGCAGGCTGCGCTGGTTTTCAAGCGGTGGCAAGGGCCGCAACTTGGCCATCTGCCTGCAGATTGGCCGGAAGATGCGCCAACAGCTGCCGCAGTTCGGGCTCGTTCACCTTGCGCGCGGCTTTTTCGGCGGCAAACCACTTGCGTCGGCGCTGCTTGCGTTCCGGAAACTTGTCAACCAGCTCTGCCACCCGCAACGCAAACACCTTGACGGTGCAGGCAATTGCATGGCTGGGCGTCATACATTTTTCATAGCTGAAATCGCCAAGATCTTGCGTCGCCACCGTGCCGCGCACCCCAGCCTCTTCCCAGGCTTCTTGTTCGGCCGCTTCGGCGGGCGACCGGTTGGCCATCGGCCAGCCCTTCGGAATCACCCAGCGCCCGGTGTCGCGGCTGGTGATCAACAATACCTCGATCTTGCCGCGATGCATGCGCCAGCACAGAGCCCCATATTGCACGGGGCAGGTCTGCCCCTCTGCAAGGGGTTTTGTGGATGCGGTCAGTGACATCTGCGTCAAGCCTCGGGTCGGATTTTGAAACGACGGTTCTGGCGACCGCTCTCATCAAGTCTATCGCATAAATGTTAAGGGATGCCTAGAATTGCAGCCAGCGCAAATGTGACAATTCTGTCATAAAAATGTTACAATCTGGCATTTTATCTGCCAAGGAACGCCCGGGTGCCGCAAAAATCGGCAGGGTCAACACGCGGCACGAACCGCCGACTGGGGTGTTACAACGCGGGCGGCCGCTTGGCCGGCCAATCGGTGGCCTCGTGATAGGCCTGCCCCATGCCCAAGATCGCCGCATCGGCACCGACCGGTCCGGCAATCTGCATGCCCATCGGCAAGCCATTGGCGCCAAAGCCCACCGGCACCGACAAAGCAGGCAATCCGATCAGACTGATCGGAATAACAACCTCCATCCAGCGGTGATAGGTATCCATCGCCACACCGTTGATGCTTTGCGGCCAACGCCATTCCACCGGAAACGGCCAGACCTGCGCCGTCGGCAGCACCACCGCATCAAAGCGGGTGAACAGCCGCGCCATATGCGCGTAATAGCGCGACCGGATCACGCTTGCCTCGTAAACCGCCTGCGCGCCAAGTGACTGGCCCTGCTCGATTTCCCAGATCGTTTCGGGCTTCAACTGCGCGCGCTTTTTCGGGTCATCATAAAGCGCCTTCATCCCGCCCGCATTCAGCATCGCCCGCAGCGTGGTCCAGGCTTGCCACAGCTTGGCGGCGGGGAAGGGCGGCGGCAGCGCCTCAACCGCTGCCCCCAAATCGCCGAACACCTGCAACCCCGCCTCGCACAGCGCCAAAATCCCCGGCTCTGTCGGATAGGCCCCGCCCCAATCGCCCAACCAGGCGATGCGCTTGCCGCGCAGATCAACCCGCAACCGGTCGGCAAAGTCTTCGGCGGCGCGGCCAAACGGCACTTCGGGGTTCGCCCCCGCCTGCACCGTCAACAGACGCGCCACATCTTCCACACTGCGCCCCATCGGGCCTTCGGTGGCCAGCGTCGCCAGAAACGTATCGCCCTCGGCGTCGCCCGGCACCAGGCCATAGCTGGGCCGAAAGCCGTAGACATTGCAAAACGCCGCCGGATTGCGCAGCGACCCCATCATGTCAGACCCGTCCGCCACCGGCAGCATCCGCGCCGCCAATCCGGCCGCCGCCCCACCCGAAGAGCCGCCCGCCGTCACCGCCAGATCATAGGGGTTGCGGGTCACGCCATGCAGCGGATTGAACGAATGGCTGCCATGGCCCCATTCCGGCGTGTTGGTCTTGCCAATAAAAATCGCCCCTGCAGCCCGCATCCGTGCCGCCAAAAGATCATCCTTGGAGGGCACAAAATCGGCAAACAGCGGCGACCCATAGGTGGTGCGCAGCCCTTTGGTGGCGCATAAGTCCTTCACCGCCAGTGGCAAACCATGCAGCCACCCCTGCGGCTGGGCATCATCCGCCGCCCGCGCCTCGGCGATCAGCACATCAGTATCGCGCAGCGAAATCACCGCATTCACCGCGCCATTCACCTTGGCAATTCGCGCCAGATGCGCCGCCATCACCTCGGATGGCGCCACTGCCTTCGCCGCAATCATCCGCGCCAAATCCGAAGCCGTGCGTTGGTAAAGCTCCATGCTCATCCTCTTGGCTCAAATATCCCGGGGTCCGGGGCAGCG
>JAHEDL010000060.1 GCA_024641255.1 Pseudorhodobacter sp. | reverse complement strand
ACCGTCATGTTATCTGGCACCTGCGCATCCGGGTGCCGCGCCAGATCGACAGAAGCGCGACTGCCGGGCAACTGCCCCAGCGCCGCCACGCGCGGCGTTGCCAAGCGCCGCAGCAGCGTGGCAATGGAAACCGCCACCGCGATCAACATGCCATTCAACACGCCAAACGCCAGCACCGCAACCGCCGCCAGCACGGCAATGGCAAAATCGCGCTGCAGGTGCCACAGCCGCAGGAACGGGGCCGGATGCAGCGCATGGGCCAGCACCGCGATCACCACTGCCGCCAAAACCGGGGCGGGCAGCCACGCCATCAGCGGCGCTGCCGCCCAAACCAAAGCGGCCAAGGCCACCGCCGCCACCATTGCCGTGGCGCGGCCCTTCGCGCCCGCAGCTTCGGCCGCGGAGCCTGCGGAAAAGCCTGCCCCGACGGGCATTCCCTTTAGCAGTGCGCTGGCCAAATTCGCCAACCCCAGCGCCGTCAGTTCGCGATTGGGGCTGACCCGGTCGCCATGCGCCACCGCAAGACCGTTGATCGTGCCCCAGGATTCTGCGAACAAAATCAACGCCAACGGCAAGACATAAGGCACCAGCCCCGACCATTCGGCGCGCGGCAGCAGCGGCAGGCTTATCCCGTCAGGGGCAAAGGCAATCGCGCCAACCATCGCCACACCGTGCCCCGCCAGATTAAGCCCCCAACTTGCCGCAACCCCGCCGGCCAACACGATCAGCGCGCCCGGCAGCGCCCGCACCTGCCGCAGCACCAACATCGCCAGCAAGGCAGCCGTGCCCGGCCCATAGCTCCACGGGTTCCACGACGCCGCAAAAGTCGCGCGCAGCAGCGCCCATAGCGTATCAGCCTGCCCGCCCGCGCCCACCAGCACCGGCACCTGTCGCAAGATGATCGTCACCGCGATACCAAAGGCAAAGCCGCGCAGCACCGGACGCGAAATCAGGCTGGTCAGACCGCCCAAGCGCAAGGCCGCCGCCAGCACAAACAACCCACCCACCACCAGAACCGCAGCCGTCGCCGCCACTGCCTTGTCTTCGGCGGCCAGCGGCAAGCCAGCAAGCATTGCCGCGATGATCGCCGCCGAAGATGATGTCGGTGCCACAATCGCAAAACGGCTTTGCCCGGCAAGCGCATAGACCAGACAGCCGATCACCGCCGCCGCCACCGCCCGCGCCACCGGCAATCCGGCAATCGCAGCATAGGCCACAGCCTCTGGCAGCAGCAGACCCGCCACCGACAGGCCCGCGATCACATCCGCCCGCTTCATGGCCTAGCCCCGCCGATGCGTCGCGGCCACCCGCGCGACCTCTTCGTAAATCCCCGACAACACGTTCAACGTGCGCGCTGCCTCTGCCAGACGCGCCGAAAACCCCGGCAATCCGGCGATTTCCGCCAACAACAACCGCCGCCGCAGCGTGCCGTAGTCGTCCGTCACGCGCCGCCCTTCCGCCGTAACCTCATAGCTTACCCCCGACCGGCCCGAACCTTTGCGATCCACCAGCCCCGCGCCGATCAGTTTGCGCAGCGAGTATTGAATGTTTGGCACATCATCGCGGTTGGTCAGCCGCGCCAGATCCTTGATCGATTTCGGGCGGTCATTCATCCGAATGATATGCAGCAGCGCATTTTCCGGCCCCGTCGCCGCCAGATCACAAACGCTGGCCAGACATTCCGATTGCCAACGCCCGAATCCCTCAAACGCCCGCATCAGCGCAAATTCAAGCTCTGTCGCTTCAACCTCGACGCCGCTTTGCGCCAGATGCCAGCGGTAATCAAAGCCCGCCTCGCCCGCATCATTTTGAGTTTGAACAATTTTCTCAGACATAGCAAAGCCCCTCCGCCTCACCCCACCTTCCCCCGTCAAACCCGTTGACGCAATGTGATTTTACGATAGACTTTCAAACATAAAATAAATCTGAAAACCAAACAGGGAGTCTACCATGACCAAGAACCCGATGATTTCGGGCGACCACTTTCGCTTGGGCACTTTTTCGACCAACTGCTCGTCCGGCATGACGCCGACGAAAATTGCCGAACGCTGGGATAACAGCTGGGATAACAACCTGACGCTGGCCCAGATGCTGGATGACGCCGGCATCGACTTCATGCTGCCGATCGCACGCTGGATCGGATATGGCGGCGAAACCGATTTTCATGGTGGCGTTCTGGAAACCATGACTTGGGCGGCCGGGCTGCTGGCCTCGACCAAGAATATCGCGGTGTTTGCCACCATCCATACCGCCGCCAACCACCCCGCCGTGGTGGCCAAACAAATTGCCACCATCGACCAGATCGGCCACGGCCGTGCCGGTCTGAACATTGTCGCGGGCTGGAACAAACCCGAATACGAAGCGCTTGGCCTGTCGCTGCCCGACGATCACGAAACCCGCTATGCCTATGCGCAAGAATGGTTCGACCTGATCCGCAAACTCTGGGCCTCTGACACGCATTTCGATTGGGACGGCAAGTATTTCAAAGCCAAGAAAATCAAAGGCAACCCGGCGCCGGTGCGCGGATCGGTGCCGATCATCAACGCCGCTGGCAGCCCGCAGGGCCGCGACTTCGCCACCGACAACGCCAACTTCCTGTTCACCCCCGCAATCGACCTTGAGCGGTCGAAAGCAGAAATCCTTGAGCTGAAAGCGCAGGCGCAGGCCAAAGGCCGCAAGGTCGATGTGCTGACCTTCAGCCATGTGATCTGCCGCCCAACCCGCGAAGAGGCCGAAGCCTTCCTGAAACACACCGCCATCGACAACACCGACACCGCCGCCGTCGACAATCTGGTCAACCTGCAATTTGCCCATGCCCACAGCTTCCCGCATGATCTTTTGGCGCAAATCAAACACTTGTTTGCGATGGGCCACGGCGGATTTCCCTTGGTCGGCACCCCTGACGATGTTGCCGAAGGCATCTTGAAGCTGCACAAGACCGGCTTTGCGGGCACCACGCTATCCTTCGTCGACTATGTTGCCGAATTCCCGTATTTCCGCGACACCGTGCTGCCGAAACTCGAAGCGGCCGGCATCCGTTAAGCCGTTGCCTTTCGTGTGAACCAACTTAAATCAATCGCTTCGCCGGCCACCGGCGAAGCAATAAGGAAGCGCCATGACCGAACCGACCCCGAAAGAGTTCCGCGATGCAATGCGCGCCTTCGTTGGCAATTGCAGTGTGATCACCACCGGCAGCGGCGAGGCTGCAACCGGCCTGATCGTCACCTCGGCTATTTCGCTTTCCGCCGAACCGCCACTGCTGCTGGCCTGCATCAACCGCGCCTCGTCCAGCTGGCCGGTGCTGAAAGACAGCGGCATCTTCGGCTGGTCCAGCCTTGGCGCTGCCCATCAAGGCGTGGCAGAGCGGTTCTCTGGCTTTGGCGGCGTTAAAGGTGCCGCCCGCTATGACGGCGCGGTCTGGGAAACCGCCGTAACCGGCGCGAAACTGCTGCAAGGCGCGCCGACCGCCTTCGATTGCACGGTCGAAGAAATGATCGACCGCGCCACCCATTCCATTCTGATCGGCCGCGTGCAGGCGATCCGCACCACGCCCGGCGCTGGCGCATTGATTTACTGGAACGGCGGCTACCGCAGCTTGCAAGATTAACCGCCCCCGGTCTCTCCGCGCGCCAGGCTACAAGCCAAGAGCCTCCGGCGGGGATATTTAAGCCAGTATGAAACACCGCTGCGCGCAGGCTGCCCCATGACAAAGGGCGCTCGGCTTTGCCATTTCATACTGGTCTAAATATCCCCGCCGGAGGCTGCAAGGTTAGCACGGCAAGCTGCCGTGAATTCATCGCCGTACAGGCCGCAGTGGCTTTCTGCGGCCTTGTGATTTTCAGCCGTCAGGCAAAGCTGCGAATGGTGGCCAATGCCCCATCCAGCGCGCTGCCGGCTTCGTCTTGCAGCGCCGCTTCGCGCAGCCGCCGCGCCCAGTCGGCCGCGTCGTCGCGCCCGGCAACAAGGCCAATACCGTCCAGCACCTTGTCAAATTTTGACAAGCCGCGTGCATGGGTGTCGGAATAACCCTTTACCAAGCGGCGGCAGCGGATCACTTCGACCGCCAGCGCATAGTCGCGGGCCAGATAGCCCAAGGCCACGCCAAGCCAGCGGTCCAGATGCGCCTGTTCTTGTGCGTGCCGCAGCGACCGCAGCCGGCGTTTTTTCAGCCCGCCCAAGACGTAAAGCATCAGATAGGCGCGCAGGCTGTCACTGCGCAGCCGCCGCCCCTTGTTGAACCAGCGGTCAATCCGCGCCATCCAAGCCGGGCTTGCGGCAAGTTTGCCGCCCAGACCCGCAGGCAGCATGCCGACGATTTCTTCGGCGCGCGGGTGCATGAATTCGGTCAGTTGCATAACGGTGCCGGGCTTGGCCCCCATCTCGGCGGCAATCCGTTCACTGCGCCCGGCGCGGGTTTTCAGATCGGCCACCCGGATCACATCATCATAGGCCATGGCATTGGCGATATATTTCGCCGCCTCGCGCCCCAGATCAAACGGCGCGCGATCTTGGGCCACCACCGCTGCAACCCGGTCCAGATAGGTCGCGCCATAGGCAAGGTCTTGAAATTCGACCACTTTGCGTAAGCCACGCTCTGCCATCTCGGCCACCGGCGCGGGGAAAGCCTTGATGCGCGTCTGCAAACCCTGCCAGTCGCGCAGCAGATGTTTTGGGCCTTGCACCGCGGTCGTCGCTTTCGGGGCCGCTGCCGGGCTTTGCGCAAAACTGCCTTGCGCTGCGGCAAAACCGGCCCCAAAGGCGCGCAACGATGCCTCTGCGCCCTTGCCACCTGACCGGATCGCCGCCTCGAACGCCTCGCGCGGGAACGGCAGCACTTCTGACCCTGCCAGCGCGCCAAACAGGCTTGCCGAAATCACCGAGCCTTGGCCGATCGCCAGCGCATCGAAATCCGCCGCAATGAACCGCCGCGCCGCGACTTCGGCCGCAGCCATCACCTCGGCCGAATTGGCGATGCCATCGCCGGGCGTCATCTTTTCGCTGACCGCCAGCGCGCGATGTGTCGAGGTGATCAGCGTGGTGCGATCAGGCGTGACAAAGCCGCGGATGATCGACCGGCCGGCTTCCATCATTTCGGCGGTGATCATGATATCCACATCGCCCGCCGACGGGCTGAGCGAAAACACCGGCACCGCAGCGCCTGCGGGCGCCATTTCAACGTAGTAAACCGTCGCCCCGGTGCGCTGCGCCACCCCTGCAACCGAAGTCGCCTGCGCCACATAGCCATTGGCGCGCGCCAAGGCTTCGATCCAACCGGTCAGCACGCCACCGCCCTGCCCGCCCACCGCCAGCACCGCCAGCTTGATGATGCCCGACAGGTCGTTGCCCTGCGAAATCGTTCCCTGAACGGTCATTCTGCGCCCCCAAATACCAAGCGTTTGGCGTCGCGCCGCCGTTGCAGCCAGCCGATCACCCTTGCGCGAAACGCGGCCATGCGGACTTCCCAAGCACTGGGGTTATGCACCACATCGGCGCGATAGAACGACGGGCACAGCACCGCCGCATCGGCAACTTCGCCGCAATTGCCACAGCCAACACAAGATTGGTCAATCGAGGCCACCGGATCATCACGCAGCGGATCGTCCAGCTTTTTCAGCGACAAAGACGGGCAGCCTGACAGCCGGATACAGGCGTGATCACCGGTGCAGACCGCTTCGTCTACACCAAAGCGCGGCACATCCACCCGCCGCCCTTCTTTGATCGCCGCCGCCCGCAGCGGCTTTTCGCGGCGCTGCTTGTTCAACATACACTCGCTGGAGGCCACAATCACCCGCGGCCCCGGCGCATCGGTGGTCAGCGCTTCGCGGATGGTGTCGCGCATCTTGGCGACATCATAGGTGCGGTCAATCTGGCGCACCCAATTGATACCAATGCCGTGCAACGCCTTTGCAATCGGGTTTTTCGTGGCCTTTGTGGCATTGTCGGCGCGCGACGACATCACGTCCTGCCCGCCGGTTGCCGCCGAATAGTAGTTGTCGACCACAATCGCCACGCCGTCCGATTTGTTGAACGCCATGTTGGTGAAAGACGAACTCAGCCCGTTATGCCAGAATCCGCCGTCGCCAATAATCGCCACCGGCCTGCGTGCGCCACCACCATCAAAGGCCGCATTCGCCGCCGGACCAAGCCCGTAGCCCATCGTCGCGCCGCCAATTTCAAACGGCGGCAGGCTGGCAAACAAATGACAGCCGATATCGGCGGCAATCTGATGCTTGCCCAGCTCTTTTTCCACCAGCTTCATCGCGGCGAAAATCGGCCGTTCCGGGCAGCCGGTGCAGAAGCCGGGTGGCCGGATCGGCACGGTTTTCGACAGGTCCGGCACCTGTGGCCGGTCTTGGTTTGGCGCGCGCACCACCGCCGCCAACATGGCAGGCGCTGCGGTTTTCAAGAACCCGGTCACCGCCTCTAGCATCACTGCGCCAGTGTATTCGCCAGCCTGCGGGAACAGGCCCTTGCCGTGCAACTTCACCGACGAGCCAGCACGATACAGGAACGACCCCAGCTGCGTTTCGATAAATTCCGGCTGGCCTTCTTCGATCACCAGCACATGATCCTTGCCTTCGCAGAACTGCAAAAACTCGGACGAAATCAGCGGATAGGTGACGTTCAGCACATAAATCGGCACCTGACTTGCGCCGTAAATATCGGCCAAGCCCAACCGCTGCAGCGCCCGCACCACGCCGTTATACATCCCGCCCTGCACCACGATGCCGAAATTGGCATCCTTGGGGCCGAACTGTTCGTTCAAGCCACGGTCGATGATGAACTTTTCCGCCGCAGGCCAGCGGTTTTTCACCTTGTCCTGTTCATGCGCAAACGACATCGGCGGCAACACCACCCGCGCAAAATCGCTGCGCGGGTTGGACAGCGCATCGCGCACGCTTAGCTGCGGACGTTGGTTATCGCGGGTCTGGAAACTGCCGGTGACATGGCACGACCGGATGCGCACCATCAGCATCACCGGGGTATTGCTGGCTTCTGAAAGTTCAAAACCATCCGACACCGCTTTGACGATACTGGGCAGGTTCGGCCGCGGGTCCAACAGCCAGAACTGCGACTTCATCGCAAAGGGATGCGTGCGCTCTTGCATGATGCTAGAGCCTTCGCCGTAATCTTCGCCGACAATAATCAGCGCGCCGCCCGTCACCCCAGAAGACGACAGGTTCGCCAAGGCGTCCGAGGCGACGTTCACCCCGACCGACCCTTTGAAGGTCACCGCACCGCGAATGGGGTAATGCACCGACGCCGCAAGCATTGCCGCCGCCGCCGCTTCGTTGGCATTGGCTTCGAACCGCACCCCCAATTCGCCCAGCAAATCCTGCGCATCGGCCAGCACATCCATCAGATGCGAAATTGGCGCCCCCTGATAGCCGCCGACATAGCCGACGCCATTTTCCAGCAGCGCCTTGGTGATTGCCAGAATACCTTCGCCGGTGAAGGTTTGCCCCGCGCCCAAACGCAGGTCTTCGACTTCGGCCTTGAAAGAACGCTCTGCCATCTAAATCTCGTGCTTTCTGATATTTGTCAGCATTTTCTGCAATGTCGCCACGAAGGCGCGGCGTTCGTCTTCGGGAATGCCGCGAAACATCCGCGCCTGCGCTGCCGCCATATGCGGCCACAGCGCCTCGAAACTGGCGCGCCCCGCATCGGTGATGAACACCCGCACTGCGCGGCTGTCATTGGCATCGGCCTCGCGCCGCACCAGACCGTCGGCATCCAGTTGATCCAAGGCGCGGCTTAGGGTTGACGGGTCAACCACCGTGTAAACCGCCAATTCGCGGATCAGCGGGCCTTCCACCACAGAAAGCACCGCAAGGCTGCGCATCTTTGGCGTCGTCAGGCCCAAACCGGCCATTTCTTCGCGCAAAGACGCGTTATACCGCCCCATGATGCGGTTCATCAGATAGGGCGCAAAACTGGTCAGGCCAGCTTCGCCCAGCCGTGCAGGCGTCTCGTCGCTCATCCGCCCAACCTCTTTGCTGCGTTAAAGCCAGATCCGCCGCCCAGCCCCGGCCCCGGATGGGTCGACGCGCCAATATGGATCAACCCGCGCACTGGCCCGACGCCATTGGTCGAATGTGCGAACGGCCGCCAGATAAAGAACTGATCAATGCTGCACGCCCCGCCATAGGGGTCACCGCCCACCAGATTGATGTTCATCGCGGCAAGATCGGCAGGGGAATAGGCGCGGCGCGCCAGTTTAATCTTGTCGAAATCCTTGATGTGGCGCGACAAAATCGCCTCGATCCGGTCGGCAAACGCCTCGCGCGCGCTGTCCCAATCGCGCGCGGCAATCGTGCCCGCCGCATCGCCCTTGATCACGCGCGGCGCATCGGGAATTTGCAGCCACAGCACCGCCTTGCCATCCGGGCAACGGCTTGGGTCCAACCGCGAAGGCTGGCCGACACAAATTGTTGGCACTTCCGGCAACAGGCCGCGTTCGGCTTCGTTGGCAGATTTTGAAACAGAATCAATACCATCCGCCAGATGGATCAGCGCCACCTGTTCCAGCCCCGCCGCCGTCCATTCCGGCACCGCGTCCAAAGCGTAATGCAGTTGAAAGTTGCCACGGCCATGCCGGAATCCTGCAACCGCCGCCTTATCCTCGGGCAGATTTTCGCCGCCTAACAATCGGTCATAAAGCTGCGACGGCGCGACAGAGGCCAGCACCGAACGGCAAGAAATCGTCTCGCCACTCGCCAACACCACACCGGTCACCCGACCATTGTGAACAGAAATTCGGGAAACATCGGCACCGCAGCGAATTTCGCCGCCGTTCTCTGCGATAAGTCCGCGAAACGCCGCCACCGCAGCACCCGATCCGCCCTTAACAATCGGTGCGCCTGCGGCTTCCAACGCAAAGGCCACCACTTTGCCCATCTGCGCCGAATAGGTGCTTTCCGGCGTCAGGCCGCAATGCAGCACCCAAGGCGCCCAAAGCGCCTGCACCAGCGGCGATGAATAGCCTTCCAGCCACCCGCGCGCCGGGGCCAAAGCGCTGCCCATCCACGCAGCCAACCCGCGCAGACCGCGCTTGCGCACCTGACCAAACAGCAGCTTCGCCGTTGGCCAAGACCACAGCGCCCCGCCCAAAAGCGAAAACAGAAACGGTGCGTCGGCTTCGATTGCGCCCACATCGCGGCCATGGCGCGCGCCATCTTCGGCGGCCAACGCATTGAACGCCTTTATATTCGCGCCCCGATCCGTCGTCAGAACCAAGGCTTGCCCATCCGGCCGCAGCACGGCGGTCGGATGGGGCGTATGGCAATAGTCAAAACCGTGCCGCGCCAGATGCGGCCCAAGCAGGCCACCGGCGGGCGAGGTCATGAACAACACCCAAGTCGCCGCCATCACATCATGGCGGAACCCCGGCAGCGTCACCTCATCGGTGCGCAGACAGCCCCCCGCCACGGCTTCGCGTTCCAACACCAGCACGCGCTGCCCCTTCAGCCCCAGCATCGCCGCCGCTACCAGCGCATTGATGCCCGACCCTATAATGATGTGATCAACGGCCATCGCTTAACGCGCCACCAAAGCCAGCGCGCGGATCGGCGACCCGGTGCCATGCTCGATCTTCAGCGGTGCCGCGATCAGAATGGCACCCTTGGCGGGCAGCTTGTCCAGATTGGCAAGGCTGGCCAGACCATAGCAGTTGTTCTTGTGCAAAAGGTTATGCGCCGGGAACGGCGGGTTCATGCCACCGGCTTGGCCCGCATCGGTGCCGATGCACTGGCTGCCCCAACCAACGATGCCCTTGGAAATCAGATACTCGATCACTTCGGCGGTCGGCCCAGGGGTATGCGGCCCGGTTTCGTTGGCATTCAGGAACAGGTTCTCGTCATGGCTGCGCTTGTCCCAATCGCTGCGCAACACCACCCATTCGCCGGCATTGATTGCGCCATGCTTGGCTTCCCACGCTTTCACATGGTCAATGGTCAGCAGAAAATCGGGGTTCGCGCTGCAGTCTGCGGCGAAATCCAGCACGTTCACCGGGGCCACCAACCGCTGCACCGGCAGCGTGTCGGTATAGCCGTCGGCATAATCCTTGCCGGTGATCCAATGGTGCGGCGCGTCAAAGTGGGTGCCCGAATGCTCGCCCAGCTTCAGCCAGTTCCACGCCCAGAACGGGCCATCAGCATCATATTCCGAAATACGGTGAATTTCGATCGCGGGCGTGTCCTTGGCGAAATCTGGCGGCAGTTTCAAAAGCGGCGTGTTCGGCCCCAGCACGCCAGTGCAATCGACCACTTCAACCCCGCCCGAAGCGAGCATTCCGGCCAGACTGGCCAGCACAGTTGCAGATGTCATCTTGATCTCCCTGTTGCAGCGGTTGTCCCGCATATCCAATTTCGTCACTGAATCAGACTAGACAGAATTAAATGCATTTGCAAATATCCTTGCAACAGACCGAGGAAAGAAATGTCGCAGACCGCCGATCGCAGCTATGACGCCGTCTTTATCGGGGCGGGCCATAACAGTTTGGCTTCGGCCCTGCATTTGGCCGCCAAGGGTTGGAGCGTCGGCTTGTTCGAACAGGCCAGTGTGGCCGGTGGTGCGGTGAAAACCGGCGACTATACCCTTGCCGGTTTCCGGCATGATTGGGCGGCGATGAACCTGTCACTGTTCGCAGGATCGGCTTTTTTCAAGGCACATGGGCCCGAATTGCTGCAACACGGGCTGGAATTTTCCCCTGTTTCCAAGCCCTTCGCTTCGGCCTTTGCCGACGGATCGTGGTGCGGTGTATCCACCGACCTGTCGCAAACCACCACCAACATCGCCCGCCATTCGACGCGCGACGCCGAAACTTGGGCGGCGCTGCTTGCTGCCTTTCCAACCGAAGCCCAGCATATCTTTGGCCTTCTTGGCAGCCCGATGAATTTGCGTGCGCTTGCATATTTCGTGTTCAAAATACTTCGCGCCAAGCGAGTCGCGGGCAGCTTGGATATGGCGCGATTCTTGATGCAGTCGCCACGGCAGTTTCTGACCCAAACCTTCGAAAGCCCGAAGGTGCAGGCGATGCTGGGGGCCTGGGGCATGCACCTTGATTTCGCCCCCGACATCGCGGGCGGCGCGCTGTTTCCTTACCTTGAGGGTATGGCGGGGCAGGCTTTTGGCATGGTGATCGGCAAAGGCGGCGCCGATACCATCATTCGCGCCCTGATCTCGGCGCTGCGGACGCGCGGTGCGGTGATTGAAACCAACGCCAGCGTCAGCAAAGTCTTGCACAAGAATGGCAAGGCGGTGGGCATTGAACTGGCCGATGGCCGCACCATCATGGCCCGCCGGGCGGTGATTGCCAGCACTGCACCGCAAGCCTTGCCGCGCTTGACCGGCACCGACACCGCCTTTGACCAAAAACTGCGCCGCTTTGCCCACGCGCCGGGCACCATGATGATCCACCTTGCGCTGTCTGATCTGCCGGCATGGCGCGACCCGGCGTTGCGCGACTATGCCTATGTGCATCTGGCGCCCAGCCTTGATCAGATGGCGCGCACCTATCAACAGGCGCAGGCCGGTCTGCTTCCCGACGAACCGATCCTGGTTGTCGGCCAACCGACCACCGTTGACCCCAGCCGCGCGCCGCAAGGCCAGCATACGCTTTGGCTGCAGGTGCGCATGGCCCCCGGCACCATTCTGGGCGATGCCAAAGGCGAAATTACCGCCACCACTTGGCCCGACGCCGCCGAAGCCTTTGCCGAACGCGCGCTTGACCTGCTGGAACGCTATGCCCCCGGCACCCGCGCCCGCATCCTTGCCTGCCGCATCGTCACCCCGGCTGAACTAGAAGCTGACAATCCCAACCTTGTCGGCGGCGATCAGGTTTGCGGCAGCCACCACCTTGCGCAACATTTTCTGTTCCGCCCCGTTCGCGGTCACGCGGACGGCTCTACCCCGATCCAAAACCTGCATCTGACGGGGGCCGCTGTTTGGCCCGGCGCAGGGCTTGGCGCAGGCTCGGGCTTCCTTCTCGCCCAGCGACTTGCGGGCAAGTAACCCAACAAAAACAAACGTAAAACCCAACAGGAAACCAACATGAAGCTGAACCGTCGTGCCCTTCTACAGCTTTCTGCCGCCACCGCGGCGCTGGGGTTTGCAGGCTTGCCTGCCCGTGCCCAAGCCATTGAAGAGCTGGTCATCGCCTATAACGTCAACCTGCCGTCCTGGGACCCGACCGTTGGCCCTTCGGCAGTAAACCCGACGATCCAAGGCATCTACCAGTCGGTGTTTGACCAATATATTTTGCAGCAACCCGACCTGAAGCCCGCCCCCGGCCTGCTGACCGAATGGGGCTGGAATGACGACAAAACCCAAGTCTGGATGACCGTGCGCGATGGCGTGACCTGGCACGACGGCAGCCCCTTCACCGCCGAAGACGTGGCATGGAGCCTCGCGCGCGTGGCCAATCCCGAAACCGGCAGTCCGATCCAGTTCGTCTGGGGCACGTTGGCCAACCACCGCGTTGAAGGCAACAAGGTGATCGCCGATGTGGCGCAGTTTGACCCCACCATCTTCAAGTGGATGTATTTCCTGACCGGCTATGTGCTGCCGAAAGCCTATTACGAAAAGGTCGGCGCTGAAGGCTTCGAAGCAGCGCCCATCGGCACCGGCCCCTATATGGTCGAAAAGTTCGAACGCAACGCGTTCGTGCGGCTGAAAGCCAATGCCAACTACTGGGGCGGCAAGCCCGATTTTGACACCGTGACGATCAAATTCGTCACCGACGCCGCCGCCCGCGTCGCCGAAGTGGAATCCGGCAACAGCCATGTCACGCTGGAAGTGCCTTACGAAGAATACGACCGTCTGAAAGCCACCCTGACCGGCACCGCCACTCCGGTTTCCGATATCGGCATGATCTTCCTGAACGATATCGAGGTGATGCTGGACCCCAACGTGCGCAAAGCTGCCGCACATGCGATTGACAAGCAAACCATCATCGACCGGCTGCTGTCGGGCTATGGCGTGCCAATCGACACGCTGCAAACCCCGCAATACGAAGCCTATGACGCGTCGATCAAAGTGCCCTACGACCCGGATCTGGCGGTCAAACTGCTGGCGGATTCCGGCTATTCGGTTGATAATCCGGTCAAATTCAAGATCCAGACCACCAAGGGCTTCAAGCCCAAGGATTATGAGATGATCCAGGCGATTGTCGGGTTGTGGCGCAAGGTCGGGATCGAGGCAGAGATCGAAGTCTACGAGATCGCCAAGCATTACGAATTGCGCGCCGCCGACCAACTGGCCCCGGCCGCCTTCTACAACTGGGGCAACTCGGTTGGCGACCCGACGACCTCGACCGGTTTTGCCATGTTCGGCCCCAGCCCGCATTCGGTTTGGGACGGCAAGGATCTGATCGACATGATCGGCCCGCTATGGGGCGAAAAGGACGAAGCCAAGCGCATCGACGGTTGGAAAGCCGTGGACAAATACATCGCGGAAAATGCGTTGGTGATCCCGCTGTTGCAATATGTCCAGCCGATCTTGTCGGCGCCGGGGGTGGTGGTGACACCGCACGCTTCGGGTGCGCTGTTGCCGCATCTGATGAAGCGGGCCTGAAAACCGCGCCTGCCCCGCGTTGTCAGCGCCGGGGGGACATCACGTCCCCCCGGTCCCCCCTGTGGGATATTTAAGCCAGTATGAAAGCCAAGGCGCCAGCTTTGGTGAAAGGCCCGCATGCCCTTGCTTCGAACCCTGTTCAGCCGTCTGATAACCACGCTGATCACCTTGATCGGCGTGGCGGTGATTGTGTTTTTCGTCATCCGGGTGGTGCCGGGCAATCCGATCGCGATGATGCTGCCGCCCGGTGCGACGGATGAAGACATCAACCGGCTGACCGCGCTTTACGGTCTGGATAAAACCCTGCCGCAGCAATTTCTGATCTGGATTTCCGGCGTGCTGCATGGCGATTTCGGCACATCGATTACCACGCGGCAACCGGTTTTGGCCTTGGTGCTGTCGCGCCTGCCGGCAACCTTGGAGCTTTCGGTGATGGCGCTGATCATCGCCTGTCTGATCGGTGGTTTTGCCGCGCTGACCGGCACACGGTTGCGCGGCACCCGCACCGAAGCGGCGATTGATGTGTCAAACGGTATGGCGCTTTCGATCCCGGATTTCTTGTGGGGTTTGCTGTTGATCTTGGGTTTTGGCGTGCTGCTGCCGATCTTTCATATTTCGGGCCGGGTGACGCCATCGTTGAAGCTGCCGTTCACCACCGATTTTTACCTGACCGAAGCTTTGCTGCGGCTGCGCTTTGATCTGTGGGCCGACATCGTGTCGCATATGTTCCTTCCCGCTTTGGCGTTGGCGATCCCACTGGCGGCGATCATCAGCCAGTTGTTGAAGCAAAGCCTGAAGGAAACCATGCATCTGGACTATGTGACCCTGTCACGCACCAAGGGCTATTCGGAAAACCATGTGATCCTGAAAGAGGCCCTGCCCAACGCCATTCTGCCGACGCTGACGCTTGTTGGCGTGCAGTTCACCTTCCTGATCGGCGGCACCGTGATCATCGAGCGGCTGTTTTCCTACGAAGGCCTTGGCAACATGGCCATCGACGCCGTGATCAACCGCGATCTTCCTCTTATTCAAGGCATTGTCATCCTGTTCGCCCTGATCTTCACCGCCGTCAACCTGTGTGTTGATCTTTGCTATGCCGCGCTGAACCCAAGGCTGCGTCATGGCTGATGGTCGCGCCGCAATAAAACGCCCGCTGTCGCCGCGTCTGGCCTTGTCGGCAAGCTGGCTGCTGCTGCTTGCCTTGGCTGCGATTTTCGCGCCGTGGTTGGCGCCAAAAGACCCATTGGCGCAAGATCTGTTTCTGGGGCAACTGCCGCCCGCTTGGGTGCAGGGCCACGAACCCGGCTATTTTCTTGGCACCGACAGCCTTGGCCGCGACGTGCTGTCGCGCATCTTGTATGGCGCACGGCTGGCGCTGACTGTGGCCCTGACCGCGGGTTCCTTGACCTGCCTGATAGGCGCCACGCTGGGCCTGCTTGCGGGCTATCTGCGCGGCTGGGTCGATGTGGCAATCTCACGCCTGATCGATATCTGGATGGCCTTCCCGCCGGTGCTGTTTTCAATTCTGCTGATCGCGGTACTTGGCCCTGGCCTTACGTCGATCATCATCGCCATCGTCATCATCGACTGGACCCGCTTTGCCCGCGTCATCCGCGCCGAAGCCATGGCGCAAGGCGCGATGGATTATGTCACCTCGGCGCAGACCGTCGGCCGCAGCCGGCTCTCGACGATGTTCACCGAAATCCTGCCCAATGTGCTGCCCACAATCGTGGTGTTGCTGACGCTGGAAATGGGCATCGCCATTATCGTCGAAGCGATCTTGTCGTTCGTGAACCTGTCGATTTCAACCGATGACCCCACTTGGGGCGGCATGATCGCCGAAGGCCGGTCGTCGATCCATCAGGCGTGGTGGGTGCTG
>JAHEDL010000328.1 GCA_024641255.1 Pseudorhodobacter sp. | reverse complement strand
TAATGACACAAGCCAAGGCGCTTGAGGCCAGCTTTCTTTCGGAAATGCTGGGCTATGCTGGCGTTGGTAAGCCATTGGAAAGCTTTGGTGGCGGCATCGGGGAAGAGCAGTTTGGGTCTTTCTTGCGCGACGCGCAGGCCAAACAGATGGTGGAAAATGGCGGCATCGGGCTGGCTGAACAGTTGTTTCGCGCCATGACGAAAGGACAAACCCATGCCGGATGAAAATGCGGTCGAATCACTGATGGATCAGATGCATGCCGCACTGATTTCAGCAGATTTTATAAAACTTGCCGAAATTTCGCCCGCGCTAGAGGCGGCGCTGGAAGATCTGCCGCAAAGCAACGACCAAACGCTGATCGCGCGACTGAACAAGAAAGCCACCCGCAACGCCGCCACCGCCCAAGCGGCGGCCCGCGGTGTGCGCGCAGCCATTCGGCGATTGGCCGATGTGCGGCAAAATGCAGCCGGGCTGGTGACTTATACCGAAAAGGGCAAGCGGGCCGATTACGGATCGCAAGGCGAACTGTCACAAAGGTTCTGAAGTTTTACATCAAATCCGCTGTATCTGGCGGTTTTCAATTAGGACGCCGTTAAACCTTCGCCCCGCACATTCGCCCTGCGTCCCATGACGGGATGGCGCCCCCAAAAGCCGGAAAGCAGGCGGTTGGGAGCAGCGGGCAGAATGTCAAATCGGCCATCGACAGATGGTGAAAATCGCTATGCGCAAAGCGCAAGCGGACTACGAAGGAACGAAATATGTCGTCCATTCTTACCAACAACGGCGCAATGGTTGCTCTGCAAACCATGAAAAGCATCAACCAGAACATGAGCAAGACCCAGGCAGAGATTTCGACGGGTAAGTCGATTTCGAACGCCAAGGACAACGCTGCTGTCTGGGCGATTTCCAAAGTGATGGAATCGGACGTTGAAGGCTTCAAAGGCATTTCCGATGCCCTGAACCTTGGCTCGTCGACGCTGTCGGTCGCCCGTCAAGCGACGGAAACCGTGACCGATCTGCTGACCCAGATCAAAGGCAAAATCGTTGCTGCCCAAGGCGATAACGTAGACCGTGCCAAGATTCAGACCGACATCGACGCGCTGAAAGGCCAAGTCGATTCCGTGGTTGGTGCTGCACAATTCAACGGGTTGAACCTGGTGAACGGGTCGGCATCGGGCATGGATGTGCTGTCGTCGCTGGATCGCAGCAGTTCGGGTGTTGCTGCGTCGTCTATCACTGTCACCGCGCAAAACCTGTCGACCGGGGCCTACGCCGCCAATGACGTGTTCGGCGCGACCACCAATGGTACCGTCTCGACCGACGCCGACACCTTCGTGCTGGCGCTGGATCAAGGCGGCGGGACCGACACCATCACCATTCAAGACGGCGCGACCTCTTGGGCGGCTGGTGACAAAATCTCGATGCGGATCGGCGATAAAACGGCCTCTTACACCGTAACGTCGTCGGACGTGACCAGCGGCACCAACTCGGTTGCCGATCTGGTTGCCGTTGGCATGAAGAACGCCATCGACTCGCTGGGAATCAGCGGGCTGACGGTGGACTATGACAGTGCAAACCCCGGCGAACTGGCGTTCACCAATGACGGGACCAAAGACCTTTCGGTGAGCGGTCAGTTCAAGAATGCCGGTTCAGGCGGCCTGGCCGCGTTGACCTCGATCGACGTAACCACGTCGTCTGGGGCATCGACCGCGCTGGGCAGCATTGAAGGCATGCTGCAAACCGCAATCGACGCGGCGGCAGAATTCGGTTCGTCGCAAAAGCGGATCGACATTCAGTCCAACTTCGTCAGCAGCCTGTCGAACGCGCTGAAGTCGGGTATCGGCTCTATGGTGGATGCCGATATGGAAGAAACCTCGGCGCGGCTTCAGGCGCTGCAGGTGCAACAACAGCTGGCGACGCAATCGCTGTCGATTGCCAACCAGCAGCCGCAGAACATCCTGGCTCTGTTCCGCTAAGCAACTTGGCCGGAGGGGTTCACCCTTCCGGCCATACCGCCTGATCTCCAGATTTCCAGGAAGGAAAGCCCGTGACAGCTCATTTCACAGCTGCGCGTTCGGTCTATGCACGTCCCGAAGCGCCGCAGAAAACTCCGCGTTCCCTTGAATATGAATTGCTTGCCCGCGCGACCCAGCACCTGTCGCAGGCCTATGCCGCGCGCAAGGAGTGCTACTCTGGCCTTGTTGCGGCATTGGATGAAAACCAACGCCTGTGGTCGACACTTGCCGCCGATGTGGCAGACCCCAGCAACAGCCTTCCCAGCAAATTGCGCGCACAGTTGTTCTATTTGTACGAATTTACCGTCCATCACAGCCGTGCCGTCCGCGAAGACAGCGGATCCATCGGTGTGCTGGTTGACATCAACACAGCCGTAATGCGCGGCCTGCGCGGTGATGGGGGTGGCGTATGAGCGGTCTTGTCCTGAAACTTGGCCCACACGAACGCGTCTTGATCAACGGCGCGGTGATTGAGAATGGCGAAAAGCGGTCGCGTCTTGCCATCATGACGCCAAACGCGAATATTTTGCGTCTGCGTGACGCTATTCACCCTGAACAGGTGACCACTCCGGTTCGACGGGTGTGCTATATTGCGCAGTTGGTGCTGTCTGGTGATGCAAATTCAAAAGATGCGCGGCTGCAATTGCTGCGCGGCATTGAACAGCTTAGCCAAGTTCTGACCGATCACGACAGCCGCAGCCTATTGTCACAAGCAACGGCGGCCGTTCTGGAAGATCAGCACTATCAAGCCCTTAAGGCGCTTCGTGGCCTGTTGCCACGGGAAGAACGCTTGTTCGGAACCAAACTGTCATGACCTATAGCCCAGCCATCCCGCTTGGCGGCTATGCTGGCTGGGCGTATCTGAAACGCACGATGACGGCGCAGACCACGGCGTTCAACGCCTCGCCCGATCTGAAAAGCGACGAGGACTATTTTCGCGCCAAAATTGGCCAAATTACCACCGCCGACCAATTGGTAAATGACCGTCGCTTACTGAAAGTAGCTTTGGGCGCCTTTGGTCTTGATAAAGACATCGACAACAAGTTCTTCATCAAAAAAGTGTTGCAAGATGGCACGTTGACCGCCGGGACCTTGGCGAACAAGCTT
>JAHEDL010000324.1 GCA_024641255.1 Pseudorhodobacter sp. | reverse complement strand
AACCGGTTTGGCCGCGGTGCTGACGCTGCCGGTGTTTGTTGCCGAAATGGGCGGCCACCTGATTCCCGGTTTTCACATGTGGTTGCATGGTCTGATTGCGATGCAGCCGATGTGGATCGCGGAATTTCTACTGGTAACCTTGGTCGCGATTGGTCCCGGCCGACGCTTTTTTGTCAAAGGTATCCCCAGCCTGCTGCATGGTAGCCCCGACATGAATTCGCTGGTTGCGGTTGGGTCTGGTGCGGCTTGGGTCTATTCAACGCTGGTGACCTTTTGGCCGGCATTGATCCCGGCGGCCTCGCGTTCGGTTTATTTCGAAGCGGCGGCGGTGATCATGGTGTTGATTTTGCTGGGCCGCAGCCTTGAGGCGCGGGCGCGGGGGCGGGCAGGGGCGGCGATTGCGCGTCTTGTCAAACTTGCTCCGAAAACCGCGCGGCTGATCAGCGGCGAAGAGGTGGCCGTTTCGGCGCTGCAACCGGGCAACCAAGTGCAGATCCGCCCCGGTGAGCGTATTCCGGCGGATGGTCGGGTGATCTCTGGCGACAGTTCGGTTGATGAATCGATGCTGACTGGCGAAGCCGTGGCGCAAGAAAAGCTGGCCGGAGATCGCGTGACTGGCGGCACCGTGAACGGCACCGGCGCGCTGGTTGTCGAGGTAACAGAGGTCGGCGCCGCCACAGTGCTGGCGCGGATCATCGCGTTGGTCGAAGCGGCGCAGGGAGGCAAGCTGCCGGTGCAGGCCTTGGTTGACAAGATCACCTTGTGGTTCGTGCCGGTGGTGATGGCGCTGGCGGCGCTTTCGGTATTGGTGTGGTTGATCTTTGGCCCCGGCTTGGCAGAGGCGTTGGTTGCCGGCGTTTCGGTTCTTATCATCGCCTGTCCTTGCGCAATGGGGCTGGCGACGCCGGTTTCGATTCTGGTCGGAACCGGGCGCGCGGCAGAGCTGGGCATCTTGTTTCGCAAGGGCGAAGCGTTGCAGCGGTTGGAAGGCGTCAAGCGCGTGGCGTTTGACAAGACCGGCACGCTGACAATGGGCAAGCCTGTGGTGCAGACTGTGCTGGGCGATGACACTTTGCGCATCGCCGCGGCGGTCGAAGCAGGGTCGGAACATCCGCTGGCCGCCGCGGTGCTGGCAGAGGCCGAAAGGCTCGCGCTGCAACCGCCGGCCGTGACAGGCTTTCGCGCCATTCCGGGGCACGGGGCCGTTGCGATGCTCGACGGTGTCGACGTGTCGGTCGGGTCGGCGCGGATGTTTCCAAACCTGCCGCCGGAATTTGCAGCCCCCGCCGCAACCGCACAAGCACAGGGCCAAGGCGTGCTGTTTGTCGGGCGCGAAGGCGTGGCCGTTGGCCTGATCACCGTGGCCGATCCGATCAAGCCCCAGGCCTTGGCGGCGATTGAAGGGTTACGCGATTTGGGCATTACGGCGGTGATGATCACCGGCGACACTGAAGCCACGGCGCGGGCCGTCGCAGCCAAGCTGGGGATTTCCGAGGTGCGCGCCTCGGTCCTGCCGGAAGGCAAGGCGCAGGTGATCACCGAACTGGGCGATGGCACGGTGTTTGTTGGCGATGGCATCAATGACGCACCCGCGCTTGCGGCGTCTGACGTTGGCATCGCCATGGGCACAGGCACCGATGTCGCCATCGAAGCCGGCGATGTGGTGCTGATGACAGGCGATCCGCTGGGCGTGGTGAATGCGGTGCGGCTAAGCCGGGCCACCATGCGCAATATCCGGCAAAATCTGGTCTGGGCCTTTGGCTATAACGCCGCGCTGATCCCGGTTGCCGCCGGTGTGTTGGTGCCATTTGGCGGGCCGCAACTTTCGCCGATGCTGGGGGCAGGCGCGATGGCGCTGTCGTCGGTGTTTGTGTTGACCAATGCGCTGCGGTTGCGGCGGTTCCGGGGGGTGAAATGAACATTGCCGAGGTTGCGAAGGCGGCGGCTCTGCCTGCCAAGACGATTCGCTATTACGAAGACATCGGCCTGATCCGCCCGCAGCGCGGCGCAAATGGCTATCGGCATTTTCGCGACAGCGATCTGCATAAACTGGTGTTCTTGGGGCGCGCGCGGTCTTTGGGCTTTTCGATTGAAGACTGCCGCGCGCTGCTGGCGCTTTACGAAGATCAAAGTCGCGCCAGTGGTGATGTAAAAGCCCTGGCCGTGCAGCATTTGCAGCAGGTGCGCGCCAAGATGGCGGAACTGCAGGCGATGGAGGCAACGCTGACAAATCTGGTCACCGCCTGCGCGGGCGACACCCGCCCCGATTGCCCGATTTTGGCGGGCATCGCGGGCAGTTGTGCGTCAGGCCACCATTAGCAGATCTTGCAGCGCAGTGTTGCCCTGCACCAGATCGGCCAGACTGACGGCATCCAGCGCTTTGTAAAAGCCTTCCAGCGCGTCCGACAGCACGCATTTCAACCGGCAAGACCCGGCAAGCGGGCAGGTGCCGACCTCTTCTGAACATTCGGTGAAAGGCAGCACACCTTCAAAGGCACGAAACACTTCGCCGACCTTGATAAGCTCTGGTGCGCGGCCCAGCATCAGCCCGCCGGAACGCCCACGTTGGGTTTTCAGAAAATTCTGCCGGGCCAGCAGGTGAATCACCTGCGCCAAGTGGTTTTCCGAAGCCCCACACGCCTCTGCCACTTCGTGTTTGCGCACGATGCGGCCTTGGTTCACGGCGCAAAACATCAATGTCCGCATCGCAAGATTGGTCCGAGTTGTCAGTCGCATCGGCAGGCTCCGCAGTGGTGGTATTTCCTTCTGCTAGCTTGTTTTTAAGCAATCTGCCTTGATTCAGATCAGATGCAGGATTTGATTTTCAATGCCGAACAGCACGAAAATTCTGCTATGCTGGCAGGTGTGGTGCGAAAATTCTGGGAAATACTCAAAGCGCTTTGATATGCGATGCCTTCAAATATAAAAGAAAAAATCGCGTGATTTTCCGATTTGTTTGCGTTAACAAGAAAGCGGTTTGAAAGCTTGCCTTGCATTGTTTGCCCTGTCGGTGGCACTTTCCTGCTTATGGGGAAAGCCGCCTTGCTTGACCGCCGTGGGCAGAAGAATAGGCTTTCTTGCGACCGACCTTAATGATGTGGACACCGCCTTGACCGACCAGACCCT
>JAHEDL010000318.1 GCA_024641255.1 Pseudorhodobacter sp. | reverse complement strand
CATGGCTTAGGATCGGCCCGGACGACAGATCGTCGAACAGCACAACCTCGGCCATTTGCAGCCGATTTACGGCCTTTACGGTCAGCAATTCGGGGTCGCCGGGACCGGAGGAGACGAAAGAAACAAAGCCGGTCATGTGGCCTCTGCGATCAAGTGGAAGAAAGTGCCAGACGATTGCCCGCCCCCGGCCTGTTGCCGGAAAGATCCGCTTTCGGCAACCCCAGCGCCCGTCGCATCAACGACATGGGCCAGGGCGGCGTCAGGTTGGGCAAGTATGGTGGCGTAGTGGAATTCGTGGCCGCGCAACCGCGCCCCAACGGGATGAGGGGCAAGGGCGGCAGTCAAAGTTGCAAGGCGATAGCCAAGGTGCATCCGGCGTTTTTCAAAGCTGGTTTCCAGCCCCAAAAGCCCCGCCATTTGATGCCTCTGCCCCTTGGCATCGACCAACCCGGCGCCCATTGCCATATAGCCGCCGCATTCGCCATGAACCGGACGAGTTTCGGCAAAGCGTTGCAGGCCGGACCGAAATTGCGTGTTTGCGGCCAGTTGGGCGGCGTGCAGTTCGGGGTAGCCACCGGGCAGCCAGCAGGCCTGCGCGCTGGCATCGGGGCCTTCATCTGCCAAGGGCGAAAACGGCAAAATCGTCGCCCCTGCGGCGCGCCAGCCTGCGATAAGATGCGGATAGACGAAGGAAAAAGCGGCGTCGCGCGCCAAGGCAATACGCTCTGCGGGGGGGGCAATGGCAAGCGGTGCCGCACTTGGCAGTGTGGGGCAGGCTGCTGCCCGCAGGGCGTTCAGATCAAGGTTTTCTGCGATGAACGCGCCGGCATCAGCCAGCATGGCGGCCAGTTTTGGATGCTCTTCCGCCTGCACCAGACCAAGATGACGCTCTGGCAGTTCGATACTGCTGCGACGTGGCAGCGCCCCAAGCACGGTAATGCCGGCCTGTGCCATGCCGTCGCGCACCAACGCCTCATGTCGAGGCGAGGCGACGCGGTTCAGCACGACGCCAGCAAGCTTCACATCGGGGCGCATCATGGCAAAGCCCTTGGCGACTGCGGCAGCGCTTTGCGCCTGCCCCGACACATCCAAGACCAACACAACCGGCCAACCCAGCATCGCCGCGATGTCGGCGCTGGCACCCGTGCCGGTTTCGCCGGGCTTGGCCACCCCATCAAATAGCCCCATCGAGCCTTCGGCGAGAATAAGATCAGCCCCCTCTGCCGCCGAAAGCAGGCCTGCGATCCGATCTGGCCCCATCGCCCAGCTGTCAAGGTTGACCGATGGTCGCCCCGAAGCCGCTGTGTGAAAGGCGGGGTCAATGTAATCCGGGCCGCTTTTGAACGGCTGCACCACCACGCCCTGCGCACGAAAGGCCGACAGCAGACCCAGCATCAGCGTGGTCTTGCCGGTCCCTGATGCGGGGGCAGAGATAAGCAGGCCGGGCGGTGTCATTTCAGCTCCGGAAAGCGCGGTTCGGTGCCAACGGGGCGATAGCGGCGATCGTAGTCGCCTGCATACAGCCGGGATTCGTCAAAGTCTTCTGCGGCAAGGCTGCGCCCCACCAAAATAAGCGCCGTGCGTTCCATTTCGGCGCCGATAGCGGTCTGCAGCGTAGACAGCGTTGCCCGCACGATACGCTGGTCAGGCCAGGTTGCGCGCCAGACCACAGCCACGGGGCAATCGGCACCGTAATGCGGCGTCAGATCGGCAACGACCTGTTCCAGCACATGCACCGAAAGGTGGATCGCCAAGGTGGCACCGGTGGCGGCAAAGGCCGCAAGGTTTTCCCGCTCTGGCATCGCAGTGGCCCGACCAGAGGTGCGGGTAAGCACCACAGATTGCGCAACGCCGGGCAGCGTCAGTTCAGCCCCCAAAGCGGCGGCGGCGGCGGCAAAGGAAGGCACACCGGG
Organism: Pseudorhodobacter sp.; assembly: GCA_024641255.1. GTDB lineage: Bacteria > Pseudomonadota > Alphaproteobacteria > Rhodobacterales > Rhodobacteraceae > Cypionkella. The sequence goes on along the minus strand of JAHEDL010000318.1, from coordinate 1,214 downwards.
GGTGACATCATAGGGAATACCCAAGGCGCGCAGACGCCGCAACTGTTCGCCCATCGCCGACCAAACCGACAGATCGCCCGAATGCAGCCGGGCCACATCATGCCCCGCAGCATGTGCGGCGGCGATTTCATCCATGATCTGATCCAGCGAAAGCGGGGCGGTGTTGATGATCTTGGCACCTGCGGGACAGTGCGACAGCAAAGCCTCTGGCACCAACGAACCAGCGTAAAGGCAAACCGGCGAGGCGGCGATCAGGTCGCGCCCGCGCAGCGTGATCAGGTCTGCGGCTCCGGGGCCAGCGCCGATGAAATGGACGGTCATATCAGGCTCCTATCGCAAGGGCGGCGGTCGCCTTGCCATCGTGGGACGTTATGCGCGGGCCAAGCAACCGTGCACCGGGGCCAGCGGCCGCAAGGGCTGCTGCTTCGGCAAGGCTGCCGGTGCCATAAAGGCTGGCAACGCGTGGGGATTGGGTCAGCACAGTCTGGATCTTTAGCAGATCGGGGGAAATGGCGTGAACTGGCAGATTACGCTCTGCCGCCAGGGCTTGCAGTGCAGGGGTGGCGGCTTTGTCGCTGGCGGTGGCCAGTGCCGTAACGGCATCGCCCCCTGCCCGCTGCAATGCATCCCGCAACGACGCAATGCCCGCTTCTTTGCGAAATCCAAGCCCTGCAACGATCATCGTATGACGCTCCATTGCACCACGGGGCGTGCGGCAGACCAGCCACGCATCCGGCCCAAGGGCGCGGATTGTGCAAGGTCGATCCGCAGCAGGCTGCCGCCGCGTGCCGCGTGCTGGGCGTAAAGCAAGCTTTCGGTTTCCAAGGTGACACCGTTGGCGACAAGCCGGGTGCCTTCCGGCAACAAGGCCCAAAGCTGATCGATCAGTGCTGCATTGCCGCCGCCGCCGATGAACACGGCATCGGGTATAGGATGCCTTGCAAGAGTTTCCGTGGCAGGGCCTTCGATGCAGGTCAGCCGATGTTCCACGCCAAAGGCCACCGCATTGGCGCGAATGTTCACGGCACGGTCAGCGCGAAGTTCGAACGCCACGGCCCGCCCGCCCGCAAGGCACCATTCGACAGAAATCGACCCAGACCCCGCGCCAATATCCCACAGCACTTCGCCCGCACGCGGAGCAAGCGCCGAAAGCGTAAGCGCGCGCACCGGGCGTTTGGTGATCTGGCCGTCGCTGGCGAACAAGGCATCGTCCA
>JAHEDL010000288.1 GCA_024641255.1 Pseudorhodobacter sp. | reverse complement strand
GGTACAAAAGCTGGCAAGTTCGGACCGCGACAGCTTTTCGGCAATCGGCCGCATTGCGGTAGACGCGGTGAAGGCGCGCACCGGATGCATCCCCGCCACCGGAGCAAGCCGCTGAATATAATCGGTTTCCCACATCTCGGCCTGCCCAAGCGGCGACAGCAGCGCGTGATATTCTTCGGCGCGGGCAACGGGTGGGGTATATTGCGCAAAATCAAACCGCGCCGGGAACATCGACGCCGCAATGTCACGCAAGAACCGGTGCGACGGGGCCATGAACTGCCGCGGCATCTGCACCGCAAGCGTGCCCCCTGCCGCAAGCCCGCGCGCAAGCCGCGGCAGCAGACTGGCATGATCTGGCAACCAGTGCAGGGCGGCATTGGAAAAGATCAGCGCGGCGGATTGCGGCTGCCAGTGGGCAATATCGGCCTGCTGCAAATCGCTGTAGCCCACCGCCTTGGCCAGCATCGCGGCGGAATTGTCGACGCCAATCAGCGCCCTGCCCGCAAACCGCGCCGCCAAGGCCGCAGCGGCGGCACCGTCGCCACAGCCAAGGTCAACAATGTCACCCGGCGGTAAATCGCCAACCTGCGCCAGAAGATCAAGCGCGGGGCGCAAACGCAAACCCCGAAACCTTGCATAGGTTTCGGGGTTCCAATCTTGTTTCACGCTCACGCAGAGGGCTCCGGTGCCTCTGTCGGGCTGGGCTTCTTGGCGCGGGTCTTGGGGATCGCAACCACCCCCGAACCGCCGTTATCAGACCCCATGCCATCATCTTTGGCGTCCAACGGTTCGCCGGCGATAACGCGGCGAATCTGATCGCCGGTCAGGGTTTCGAATTCCAGCAAGCCCTGCGCCAAACGATGCAGATCATCGTTCTTTTCGGTCAGAATCTGCTTGGCACGGGCATAGCCTTCGTCGACGATCTTTTTGACTTCGTCGTCGATCAGCTTTTGCGTGTTACCCGAATGGCTGGTGCCGCCCGACGAAGTGCCAAGATAGCTTTCGCGTTCGTTGGCATAATCGACGTTGCCCAGCACTTCGGAAAAGCCAAACTGCGTGACCATGGCGCGGGCGATGCGGCTGACCTGCTGAATGTCACTGGTGGCACCCGAGGTCACGTTTTCAGCGCCAAAGATCAGCTCTTCTGCCACCTTGCCGCCCATCGCCATGGCGATTTTCGACTTGTACTTGGTGTAGGTGACCGAAAGCTGATCGCGTTCGGGCAGGCTAAGCACCAGACCCAAGGCGCGGCCGCGCGGAATGATGGTGGCTTTGTGGATCGGGTCGTGCTGCGGCACGTTCAGACCCACAATCGCGTGGCCCGCTTCGTGATAGGCGGTCAGCTTGCGTTCGTCTTCCGACATCACCATCGACCGGCGCTCGGCGCCCATCATCACCTTGTCCTTGGCGTTTTCGAAATCGTCCATGGTGACAAAGCGGCGACCGATGCGCGCGGCCATCAGCGCGGCTTCGTTCACAAGGTTGGCAAGATCGGCACCCGAAAAGCCGGGGCAACCGCGCGCGATGATGCGCAGATCAACATCCGGGCCAAGCGGAACTTTGCGCGCATGCACCGACAGAATCTTTTCACGACCCTTGATGTCGGGGTTCGGAACCTGAACTTGACGGTCGAAACGACCGGGGCGCAGCAGCGCCGGGTCCAGCACGTCTGGGCGGTTGGTGGCGGCGACGATGATGACACCTTCGTTGGCGTCAAAGCCGTCCATTTCCACCAAAAGCTGGTTCAGCGTCTGTTCGCGTTCATCATTGCCGCCGCCGATACCAACGCCACGGGCGCGGCCAACAGCGTCGATTTCGTCGATGAATACGATGCAGGGGGCGTTTTTCTTGGCTTGTTCAAACATGTCGCGGACGCGGCTTGCACCGACGCCGACAAACATTTCGACAAAATCCGAACCGGAGATCGTGAAGAACGGCACGCCAGCCTCGCCCGCAATGGCGCGGGCCAGCAGGGTTTTACCGGTGCCGGGCGGGCCGACCAGCAGCGCGCCTTTCGGAATTTTGCCGCCCAAGCGGCTGAATTTCTGCGGGTTGCGCAAGAATTCAACGATTTCTTCCAATTCGTCCTTGGCTTCGTCGATGCCTGCCACGTCGTCAAAGGTGACGCGGCCCTGCTTTTCGGTCAGCAGTTTGGCGCGGCTTTTGCCAAAGCCCATCGCCCCGCCTTTGCCGCCGCCCTGCATCCGGTTCATGAAGAAAATCCAGATGCCGATCAGCACGATGAAGGGCAACCACAGCGACAGAAGCGAGAAGATGCCCGACTGCTGCTGCGATTTCGCGGTGACTTCGACGCCTTTGGCGATCAGACGATCGGTCAAATTAGGGTCAGTTGGCGCAATGGTGCCATAGCTGGAACCGTCTTTGGCCTTCACGACCACGGTTTCCCCATCCAGCGTCACCGATTGCACATCACCGGCTTCGACATGCTGGATGAATTCGGAATAGGGCACCGGACGCGAGACAGAAGAGCCAGTGCTGCCGTTGAACATCTGGAACAAGGCCAGAATCAGCAGAAACAGGACGACCCAAAATGCAATGTTTCGTGCGTTACCCACGAAGCTCTCCGTATAGAATGGCCTATGACCTTGCGGCCAATGTCGGCGGTTCCCCTTAAGATAGAGATAAGTCGCGCAGGTTCAATGCGATAAAGCGGAATGAAATAGCGCAAGCCCCGGTTGGGTGACGAAAACGGGCCGATTTTCGCCGTTTTCAAGCAATCCGGCCAGAATGGGCGCGGCCAATAGCCGCCCATCGCGCCATAAAGACGGCTGCGACAGCAAGGCGGCGCGCGGCAAGCCAAGGCTGCGCCAGAGTTTTGCCTGCGCAAGGCCATCCGCCCCCAGCGCGCGAATTTCGCAATCAGCGGGGGCATCGGGACAGTGCCATCGGTTGTCCCAGACCTGCGTCGCAGCCACGGCGCGGCCAACGGCCTTCGCCTCACGGAAGGCCAAAAGGCGGGTGCGGTGGAACAGAAAGTGGCACCCGGCAAGCTGCGCGGATTTGCCCGCCGCAAGCCGCGCCAGCAACCCCTGCAAGGCGGCCCCACGCGGGCCATAGGGCGCGGGCGCAAGCCAAAGGATCAGCCGTTGCAGCAGGCGGCGTTGCAGTTCTGGCGGTTCGTCAAACAGC
>JAHEDL010000277.1 GCA_024641255.1 Pseudorhodobacter sp. | reverse complement strand
CCAGAAGTTTGAAGGTTATTTTACGCATTTCATCCTCATGATTGCTCGCGAAAGCATACAATCGACCCCCCACCCGCAGAAGGCCGCTAATTATTGATATTTAACTCTTGTTCAAAACGCAAATACGTTATTAACCGTGATGCCTCGTGATCACCCACTGATTGTAAAAATATCCTTTTGTATATATCAAAATATACTAACGATTATAAAGAAAGGCCTAAAGCAGCCAAATCTCGATCCAAGACTCAGCCAAGCTGTGACGAAGCTTCAATTACTGCCGCTAACGCATGCCCAACAGAACCAACACATCGGCAGGCCAACGGCGGGTTTTGTTCATATTGATGATTCTCAGCCGAATACGCTGGCACAGAGCGAATTATTTGAAGCCGATTCTGCATGCCATAGGCGCTGCATCGCTGATCACGTGACAAGACCTGCTTGCCGGTGCCGCGTATATATTAGAAACCGCCGCAGCACATTTATGCATCCGGGGAGAGGGTGGGTGTCGAACATTCACCCAGCCCCACCGTTAGGCAACAACAACACCAAAATTCGCCCACGGCAATTCCAGATTCAGAACCGAAACAATCAAAGCATCAAAGCATAAATCAAAAATAAACCTTAGGTGGTAAAATAGACATTATCAATTATTACATATCAAATGCAGGTATATATTATCCACTCTTATCTTCTACTCAACAATACGCCAATTACAATGCCAACAACACGACTTGGCGCATACGCGACAAAGCTGGTTCTATCGTTAGGATTTACCCTGACCCAGCGTATCAAGTAATGGCCAGAGATGGCCTTCATACTGCTTACATGTCGCGACTGAACCTGACATCGGGCTACGCACTTGCAGTGCGAACCCGCCGCCTGGCGCTGTGAAACTCCAGACCAACTTCGTCCCAATCCAAACTACAATAAGCAATCACGGCCCAGGCCTCGGCTTCGGGGTTTTTGACAAGCGCTTCGTAAGAAACCGTGTGGAACGCCGTCCTTGTGAACTACTCCCCAACTATTGGACAGCTTTCCGGGTGATTTAACCAACTGCCTGCACCTGCTGATCGGTTTCTATTGCGTTGAAGTCGGCTACGGCGGGCGGTTGACCGCGATGCGATGCGCGGCGTGGGGCGATGGTGGTTGTAGAAGGTGATCCTGTGCCCGATGCCAACCCGAGCCTGCGACCCGATTTCCCAAGCGTGCAGATAGACGCATTCGTACTTCCGCGACCGCCAGAGGCGTTCGATGAAGATGTTGTCGATGCTCCGGCCCTTGCCATCCATCGAGATCCGGGGGCCGACCTGTTTCAGCCGGTCGGTCTAGGCGAAGGACCTGAACTGCGACCCCTGATCGGTGTTCATGATCTCGGGCGGGCCGAACGTGTGGATCGCCTCGTTCAGCGCCTCGACGCAGACCTCAGCCTTCAGCGTGTTCGATGTCCGCCAGGCCAGAACCTTGCGGGCGAACCAGTCCATGATGGCGACCAGATAAACGAAGCCTTTGCGCATCGGCAGGTAGGTGATGTCGGCGCACCAGACCTGATTGGGTCGCTCCACCCGCAGCCCGCCCGGCAAATATGGATAGGTCTTGTGGTCCTTCGCGGGCTTGCTGGTGTCCGGCTTCTGGTAGATGGGCATCAGGCGCATAAACCGCATCGGTCGACGGATGCGCTTGTGGTTCACGGCATGGTTCTCGTTCTGCAAATGCCATGTCATCTGCTGCACACCGTAGAACAGTGTCTCGCGGAACTGTTTGTCGATCACGACCATGAGGTCGAGGTTCGTGGCCGTCTCCCGCATCAGCTCGTAGCCGAACGACGACCGCAAGATCGACAGCAGGCGGCATTACGCCCCGACCGACAGGCTCAGGTGGCTCTTGTCCAAAATCCCGCGCCTCGCTTGCCGATCCAAGGCTTGAGCTTTCGTGACAAAAAATCGTTGGCCACAGCCAGCTCCCCGATCGTGGCATGCAGCGACCGCACCGTGTCCTCATCGACCTCAGGGGCCTTCTTGCCGCCCCGCTCGAAGATGTCGGCTGCTCCGTCCAGCAACGCCTTCTTCCAGTGATGGATCATCGTCGGATGCACACCATATTCGGCGGCCAGTTCAGACACCGTGCGCGCGCGCTTCACAGCCTCCAAAGCCACACGGGCCTTGAACCCCGCGTCATGGTTCCTGCGTTTCTTCATGTCCTGATCTCCTCGCTCTTGAAGACCAGCAGACGTCAGATCATAGCTACCGTCACTGTCCGATTTTCGCGGAGCAGCTCATGGTTCTAAACCCGCCGCTTAACGCTTTGGTCGTCACCGTCGTTCAGCAGGTGGCGACCACCTGCGGCACTTTATATAATCGGTTGCGGTGGCCGTCGCCGCCAATCCGTTGAACGGCATGCAGGCCGGTTTCAACGCATGGAACTGCGCTCATTAAATACGACAGTGCACGGCGCACCGCCGCCTAAGCCGTGTGCAACGCCAACCCGTTCGCTACATCAAAGCCGCCCTGCGCCTTCGCAGCTTGCGCCGCCAGAACCCAGGCGCAAATCGCCTCTGGGTCGCGGCCTACGCTCACCGCCATGCCGCCAGCAAAGGCTTCGAACGCCGCGCGGTTCAAACCGTTTACCCCCACCAAAACCGTCATCTCCCGCGACAGCGCCTCGGCGATCAGGTTACAAAAGCCGCGGCCTTCCGCCTCCAGCTTGCCGAATTTGTTGATCACCAACACCTGCCCCGCCGCAAGCCGCGCGCTTACCGCCATCACCGCCTGTTCTAGTGCGCTGGGGTCAAGCCGACAGCCTTTGGCATGGGCGCCAAGATCTTGGCTGATGCGAAAACACGGGCCGTCAGGCAGCACCTGCACATCCATGTCGCAATGCGCGCGATCAGGGCGTTCGGTGTTGGATTGCACCGTGCCCACCAAACGCACGCCTTGCGCGGCCAGAAGGTCAACGACCTTAGCCAAAACGGCGTCACTGGCGCCACGTCCGGTTTCACTGACAAAGCCGATCTGCATCGAAACTTCTTAGCCTCTTCGGTTACCGTTATAAAGAAGGAAGGCTTTTGCAAAGCCTTCCAGTTGCACCGGGCAGCGGGACGCAAGCCGCGGTGCGATGTTTCAAGCCGCTTTCAGGGTGATCCCCGAAACCTCGGCCGCCG
>JAHEDL010000256.1 GCA_024641255.1 Pseudorhodobacter sp. | reverse complement strand
ACTGAAACCCGAAGGCATAGCGCAACACGCCGATATCGTCGGTTTTTTCGGGTTTATACCCCAAGCGTTGATACAGCGCCTTGGCGCGCCAGTTGCCATCAACCACATCCAGCCGGACCGCCTGATAGCCGCGCTGTCGCGCCTCGGCTTCGATGATGGTCATCAGGGTGGCACCGATGCCTTGGCTGCGGGCAGCTTTGGTCACGCAGATCCCGTCCAGCAAAAAGCGGGCATTATCCACTTCGCGCCCCAGCGCCCACAGCAGCGGCAGCCGCCATGCCGCGCCAAGCCTGCCGTAAATCGCCAGCATATCCGCCACATCGCCGCCAGCAAAACTGCCTGCAGGCGTTTTGAAGCCCGCCATGCCCAGCAACGCGCCGTGATCGTCCAGCGCGATCACCACATGATCAGCGCGCAGCACCCGCAGCAAAAATCGTTGGGCTTTCGGTTTTGGGCCCATCACCCGGCCCAGTTTGCTGCCAAAGGCTTGCCAGTAAAGCTCGGCCGCGTCGGCGCGCAGATGATCGGGCAGGCCAAGCTGATAGGTCACGGTCATGTGGCAAGCGCCTGCAGCAGGGCGGCTTGCTGGCTGGCACCCAGGATCCAGCCTTCTTCGGTGGCCTGCAGTGGCGTGGCCAGCAGGGGCGACATGTCTTGTTGCGCAAGGCAGTAAAGCGCGCGCGACAACAGGCGCACCTGCGCTTCGTCCTTGATCGGGGCGGTATCGGCGGTGACTGCCGCCGCCAACAGGGATGGATAAACTTCGGCCAGCAACACCGGCGTGGTGGGGGCGACAAAGGGCCATACCGATACGCCGCTGATCTGGCTTAGGCGGTGGATCATCGGTTGCCCGACCAACCCCTGCGACCCGGCGGCGCCGGTGGTGTAAAGCTTCCACACCGGCTGCGCGCGCGGCACAGTGGTTTCAATCTGCCGCCGTTCGGCCAAGCCAAGCCGCGGGTAATCCACGGTTTTCAATATGGGCAGGTGCTGCAAAGCCAGTGTCGCGGGGCGGCCCCAGAACGGGCCTGCGCCGCCAAACTGCTGGTTGATCTGGTTGGCAACGGCAAAGCGATTGTTTTGGTTGTGTATCGCGTCTTGCAGATGATCGGCCAGCCACGCCCAAACCGCCTGCGCGCGCGGATCGCCGGTCAGGCGCTGCGCGAACCCCGCCGGGTAGCCCATCGGAAAATCGAAACCGATCAGCAGACGGCTGCCGTTTGCCAAGGCGGCGGCGATTTCAACACGCAGCGCGGTTTCGGCGCTGGCACGGGTGCGGTGATATTGGCTGTGCTGCCCGTCTTTATCGCAAACGCCCAGCCAGATCGCATTGGCCGAAGGCCGAGCGGGCGAGGGGGTGCCGGCCGCCGACCAATCCGCGATGATGACGCGGTCAAACCGCGACAAGGCCGACCTCTATCAAAATGAATTCGGCGATTTGGGCGGTGTTGTTCAGATCCAACACCGGCACTGGAAGATCGCCAAGATCGCTGTCGGTGGCAACGGCCCGAACCAGCGGGTCATCCGGCTGAATCAGGCTATGGCCAGCCTCGCGGCGAAACACTTCAATCTTGGCATGCGCGTCGCGCTTGTAGCCTTCGACCAGAATCAGATCGACAGGGGCCATGCGGGCCAGAATTTCCGGCAGTTCCGGTTCCGGGCCGCGATGTTCGCGCATCAGCGCAAAGCGGTGTGCCGAGGCCAGCACCACCTCGGACGCGCCTGCGCTGCGGTGGCGGTGGCTGTCTTTACCGGGCTGATCCAGATCGACATCGTGGTGCACATGCTTGACGGTGGATACCGAAAAACCGCGTCCGGTGATTTCGGCAACCAGACGTTCCATCAGGCTGGTTTTGCCGGAATTTTTCCAGCCTATCACGCCATAGACCCTCATGCGGCACCCGTCAGCAAGGCTTCGGCGGCGGCAAGGTCGGCGGGTGTGTTCAGGTTTTGAAAGGCAGCTTCGTCGGGAAAATGGGCGCGCGCCGCGTGGTGGCTTTCGGCAAAGGCCAAGACGCGGGCCTTGGCACCCGATGCCAGAAACGCCGCCAACGGGTCGGCCAAGGCCACTGGCCACAGCGCGCAAGCCGGGTGGTCTTTGGCGCTGCTGGCAAGCGCCAGACCTTCGGCAGCCGCTTCGGCGGCAAGACACAGTTGCGGCACCAGATCGCCGGGCAGGAAGGGCGTGTCAACCGACACTGACACCACGGCGGTTGCGCCCAAGGGCGCTGCCCAACGCAGCGCCGCCAGTATGCCCGAAAGCGGTCCGATCGGGGTTTCATCGGCCAGAACCGGCAGGCCAAAGCCCGCAAAGCGCGCAGGCGCACCGTTGGCCGAAATCGCCAACCGTTCCACCTGCGGGTCAAGCCGGGCAATGGCATGGCTGATCAGCGGCACACCGGCCAAATTCAGCAACGCCTTATCCGCGCCGCCCATGCGCCGGCCTTCGCCGCCCGCCAGAATGACCCCGAAAATCCGCACCTTGCCCCCTTCATTTCCCCTGATCAAAGGCCTAAGCCACTCTGCATTCGGCGTAAAGCCGCCCCGACGCCCAGAGGCCCTATGTCTGACGCCCGAACCTCTTACCTGCGCGGCATCCGCGATGCGCTGCCGTTTACGGTTGTTATCGTGCCATTTGCGATGATGTTTGGTCTGCTTGCCACCGAAGCCGGGCTGCATCTTTATGAAATCATGGCGTTTTCGGTGGCGGTGTTTGCAGGCGCGTCGCAGTTTGCCGCCCTGCAACTGCTGCAAGATCATGCACCAGTGGTGGTTATTCTGGCCACGGCCTTGGCGGTAAACTTGCGCATGCTGATGTATTCGGTGGCACTGGCGCCGCATTTGGGGGCAGCACCGCTGCGGACACGGGCGGCGATGGCCTATCTGCTGGTGGATCAGACCTTTGCGCTGTCAACCGCCGAATTCGAACGCCGCCCCGCGCTGACGATGGCGGAAAAGACCGGGTATTTCTTTGGCGCGATCACGCCGATTTTGCCGTTGTGGATGGCGGCAACGGTGACGGGGGCGGTGATGGGCCGGGCCATTCCACAAGATTACGCCTTGGATTTCGCCATGCCGATCACCTTTCTGGCAATGATCGCGCCCTTGCTGCAATCGCGCGCGCATCTGGCGGCAGCGGCGGTTTCGGTGGCGCTGACGCTGATGCTTGGATTTTT
>JAHEDL010000252.1 GCA_024641255.1 Pseudorhodobacter sp. | reverse complement strand
GGTGGACCAGACCGAACTTGATCGGCTGCGCAGCCTGCTGGCACGGCGCAAAATCTGGCTTGCGGCTTCGACCCATGCGGGCGACGAGGCAGAGGCGGTTCAGGCCGCGCAGGCTTTGGCGAAAGACCCGTCTTGGCTGTTGATACTGGTGCCGCGCGACATTGGGCGCGCTGAGGGCATTGCCGCCACGCTTGCCGAAAAGGGGCTAGCCTTCACCCGACGCAGCAAGGGCGAGGTGCCCACAATCGACCACGCCGTTTGGCTTGCCGACAGCTATGGCGAACTTGGGCTATGGTATCGGTTGGCGGATCGGGCGTTGATTGGCGGCGGATTTGATGCGATTGGCGGCCATAACCCGTGGGAGGCCGCCTTGCTTGACACCGCAATTTTGCATGGCGCTGATGTGGCCAATTTCACCGACGATTATGTAGCGCTGCACAGCGTAAATGCAGCACAGGTTGTAGCGCGCGGCGAACTTGCCGTTGCGTTGCAAGACGACGCGCGGCTGGCGGCAATGGCTACGGCTGCAAGCAGATATGTTGCGGCATCACAGTCGCGGTTACAGCCGTTGGCGGCGGATGTGCTGGCGTTGATAGAGGCGGGTCGATGAAGATTCGTACGCGCGTATTCTTGCTGCTGTGGTCCACCTTGTGGACCCTCGGGTTACCCTTTGTGTTGCTGTATCTGTTTCGTCGCGGGCGCAAAGATGCGCTTTACAAGGCGCATCTGGCCGAACGCTTTGGCCGCTATCGGGCCGTCGCACCCGGCTCTGTCTGGGTTCATGCGGTGTCGTTGGGCGAGTTGCGCTCTGCCGTGCCGTTGATCCATGAGTTGATCGCGCGGGGCGAACGTGTGGTTGTCACGCTGTTCACCCCCGCAGGGCGGCGTGAAGTGGAGCGGGTGTTTGCGACCCAGATCGCGGCGGGGCAGGTGGCGGCGGTATGGGTGCCGTTTGAAACCGCTTGGGCCTATCGTGGGTTTTTCCGCGCCTTCAGGCCCACTTATGGCCTTGTGATGGAAATCGAAATCTGGCCGCGCATGGTTTTTGCCGCCAAAAAGGCAGGTGTGCCGCTGTTCATGTGCAACGCCCAGTATCCCAGCAAATCCATCCTGCGCGACAGTCGTGGGCTGCGCTTGCGCCAACAGGTGATGCGGGGTTTTGCCGGGGCATTTGTAAAGTCACAACTGCAAGCCGACCGATTTGCGGCGATTGGTGTCAGCAACATCGCGATCACTGGCGAGTTGCGGTTTGAACAACCGGTGCCTGCCGCGCTGCGCGATGCCGGGCCGCGGGTGCGGGCCTGGCTTGGCCAAACCTCGCGCCGTGTGGTTGCCTTTGCCAGCACGGTCGAAGGTGAAGACGCCGTCTATCTGGCCGCGATTGCGCAATTGCGCGCAACATCAGCCGTGCCGCCTTTCGTGGTTTACATCCCGCGCCAGCCTGAACGGTTTGATGAAGTTGCGCAGACCTTGGCCGCATCGGGATTGACAGTGATGCGCCGGTCGCAGGCTTTGCCAAAGCCGTTTGACGCTGCAAGCGCCCCCTGCGCCGCGTCCCCGGATGTGCTGCTTGGTGACAGTTTGGGCGAGATGTACGGCTATTTGGCGATGGCGGATATTGTGGTGGTCGGCGGCGGCTTCACGCCCAAAGGCGCGCATAACATCATCGAACCGCTGGCGCTGCGCAAACCGGTGGTGACTGGGCCAGAGATTTGGACGATTGAATACCCGTTTGTCGAGGCAGAAGCCGCAGGCGTGGCACGCCGGGTGGTGGACGCAACCGCGCTTGCGGCGGCCTTGGCCGACCCGGTTGGCCCAAGTGCCGCCCAGATTGACACCTTTTTTGCCGATCATTCCGGCGGGGTCGCACGCTTTTTTGCGCAGCTTCCCACTCTGTTGGCGCGCGCCAAAAGCGCGCTTTAGGTCATGTCGATATCGACTGTGCCTCTGAACTGACGCGCGCTCCACGCCCGCGCGATCAAGTCGGTTGACCGCTGCATCAGGTCAAAGCGCGGCAGCAACGGGTTGCCAGATGTCGGCCGCCCGTCAACAAGCGCCAGAAAGTCGCGCATGGCCTCTAGAAACATGTCGTTGCGCACAAAGTCATAGGCTTTGGTTTGGGCGCCGGTGGCACGGTTTTCCGACAACGACGGTGCCAGAAAATCCAGATCAAACTGTGCATTCAGGCCGCGCAGCGTGGTTTGTCGGGTTGAAACCGGCGCAAGATAGTCCATGGCCACACGACCAACCGGCCCGCTTGGTGCGGCAAGTTGCACGAAGCTGGCAAAATCCACGCCGGGAAAATCGCGGTGGCCCAAGCTGTCGCAGCGGGTCAGCTCCAGTGTCGGGAACAGGGCCAAGGCCATGTCCAACTCATGTGACAGGTCCAGCAACACGCCACCGCCTTCGGGGCTGGCAGCGTAACTGTCGGCAAAGCGCCAGTTTGCCCGCCATTGGCGCACGTCATGGCCGATTTCCATCGAAAACCCGTAAACCGACGACAGGTCACGTTCGGCCAAGTCGCGCAGTGCCGGGTGATAGCGCATCATAAAGCCCACAATCGACCGATCTGCGACCGGCGCTGCTGCGGCGTGAATCGCCGCCGCTTGTGTCGTGTTCCAAGCCAGCGGCTTTTCAGCGTAAAACGGCAGGTCCATTTCGGCGCAAAGCGAAATCAGCTCCAGCCGGATCGGGGTTGCGGTGGCGATAACCACCGCTTTGACATCGCGTCGGGCACGAAAGCTGTCGGGGTGAAAGGCGCGCCAAGGCAGCAGTTCGGTCGACACGCCCAACAATTCAAGATTGCCGGCATGGCGCTTGCCAATCGAACCCGCACCAATGACGACAACCTTCCCGGCACCCATGCTTACCACCCCGAAAAACCGCCGTCGACGTTCACCAACTGCCCCGTCATGTAGCCAGACTGCGCGCTGCACAGAAACAGCATGGCATCGGCAATCTCATCGGGCTTGGCCATGCGACCCATCATGATCAATTCGCCCACGCGGCGCTGGAATTCTTCAGAATGATTGTTGAACACCGCGCCGGGGGCGATGGTATTCACCGTGGCTTGCCGGGGTGCCCAATAGCCCGCCAACCACAGCGTCAGCCCGTGGATACCTGCTTTGGTGGTCGAATAGGCCGAAAAGCTTTTGAACGGCATGCCTTCATAAATCTGGTG
>JAHEDL010000248.1 GCA_024641255.1 Pseudorhodobacter sp. | reverse complement strand
GCTGTGCCAATGGCCGATTGGCAGCCGCGCGACGCGGTGCGCAAGATGGCGGAAGATCAGGGTTGGCTGGTGGACCGCATCAAGGTTGATGACGGCTGCTATGAGGTTTTTGCCCGTGATGGCAAGGGCAACCGCTTTGAAGTGGCGGTCAACCCGGCCACGCTTGAGATCATGCAGCGCGAACACGAACGCGGTGAGCATGAAGACGACGAACATGAGCATGACGGTGACAAGCAGGATTGATCCTGCCTGCAGCTGCAACGTTTCGGGCCATTCATCCCAAGCCTTTCCTCAAAGGTTGTCCCGCATGGTCCGGAATTTGGCCCTGCCCGCAAGGGTGGGGCCACTTTTTTGGCACGGGGCTGTGGGCTTTTCTGACGGTAAGCTGAAGAAATTAATCTGGCAGCGTCAGGTTTTGATCATCGCGACGTATCACAAGCAGGGCAACCAGAAGGCTTATGGAGATTGATCAATGAAACTTGCCTTTCCGTTTCTTACCCTTGGCTCTGCTTTTGGCGCGTTGATGGTTTTTGCAGCACCGGGTGTTGCCAATACGATGCCGCAGGCAGACCCCGCCGGGCAAAGCGCCGAGGCGCAGCTGCGCGATCTGGCGCAATTGCTGCAATTTGCCGAAGCCGAGGGCGAGGATGATGACGAAGGTGCGGGCGATGATGACGAAGACAACGCGCCGTGCCTGAAGGCGGGCGGCGATGATGACGACGAGGGCGAAGGGGAAGGCGGCTGCGTGGTGATCCCAAAGATGAACAACGGCGCGCCGGTTGCGCCGCCGGATAACGGGCTGTTTGAAAGCGGCAGCACGCCGCAGGTCAAAGTGAACTAAGCCCTGCCTGAATGATGCGATGAAACGGAGACGATGATGAAGAAACTGTTGGCCACTTTGGCGCTGACCACCGCTTTGACGATGCCGGGCTTTGCAATGGCGAAACCGGTGACTTTTACCACCCAGCTTAACAGCTATGGCGGCAACAACGCGTTCCTTGCGTTTTACGTCACCGATGCCAGCGGCGCCTATAAGGGCAGCTTGTGGATGGCGGGCGGGCGGACGCGCTATTACCGCCACCTAAGCGATTGGGATCAGGCCACGGGCGGCGATGTTTCGCAGGTGGACGGCATCACCGGGGCCAGCGTTGGGCAGGGGCAACAGCTTAGCATTACGCTTGATCTGAAGGATGCGCTGTTTGATGCAGGTTATCAGTTGCACATTGATGCGGCGGTTGAAGACATGCGCGACAGCCCGTCAGAGATCGTGGTGCCATTGACGGCCACTGGTGCCGGGCAGGATGTGGCGGGCAAACGCTATATCGCGACGTTCCGTTACGACATGTAAGGTTTAAAGTTCATGCTGCGTTCGCTTCACAAAATCCCCGGCCTAGTGGCGGCGGTGTTTCTGATTGTGCTGACCCTATCGGGGGCGGCGCTGTCGGTGATGCCCGCCTATGAGGTGGCAACGGCCCCGTCGGCGGTGCCAGCGCAAAGCGTGGCGGATCTGGCGACGCGGATCGTTGCGGAATTTCCTTCGGTTGAACAAATCAGCCGCGCCCCGTCGGGCGCGGTGACGGCCTATTACTATAAGGGTGATCAGCCCGAAGCAGTGGTGATTGACCCTGCGACGGGCAAGGCGGTTTCTGATTACACCCAGTCGGCGGTTGTGCGTTGGTTGACCGAACTGCACCGGGCGTTCCTGTTGCAAGACAGTGGCCGCATTGGGTCGGCGGTTCTGGCGGGCGTTATGCTGGTGATGTCGGTATCGGGCGCGTTTTTGGTGGTGCGGCGGGTTGGTGGTTGGCGCAATTGGTTTGCGCGGCTGCGCGGGCCTGCCATGGGGCGGGTGCATGTAGAAATCTCGCGCTGGGCGGTTCCGGGGCTGCTGTTGTCGGCGCTGACCGCGCTGTTCATGTTTGCCAATACGTTCGAATTGCTGCCGGTTGATCCCGAAGGTGCGGGTGTGCCGGATGTGGTCAGCGGGCAGGTTGGCTTTGCGCTGGCCGATATGGCTGCCTTGAAAGATACGCCGGTGGCGATGTTGCGTGACCTGACCTTTCCCTATGCGGGCGATGCGACCGATGTGTTCACGCTGCAAACCGATGCGGGCGAAGGCTATATCGATCAGGGCACCGGTAAAATGCTGGTCTGGACGGATGCCGGGCCGTGGCAGCGCATCTATGAATTCATTTACATGCTGCATACCGGGCAGGGCGCATGGTGGCTGGGGCTTATCCTTGGGCTGGCGGCGCTGGGCGTGCCGGTGCTGGCGGTGACGGGCACCTTGCAGTGGTGGAAGGCATGGCGGTCGCAGCCGCACCTGCGCGGCGCGGTGATGGCAAGCCATGCCGAGACGGTGATCTTGGTAGGCAGCGAAGGCGGCACGACTTGGGGCTTTGCCGCCTGTCTGCTGCATGCGTTGAAAGACGCGGGGCAAGCGGTGCATGTGGCGTCGATGGCGGGGTTTACACCGGCACGCTATAGCCATGCCAAGCGGATCATTGTGTTGGCGGCAACCTATGGCGAAGGGGCCGCACCGTCGCGGGCGGCGGGGTTTCTGGCGGCGCTAGAGGCGGCTGCGCCGCTTGGG
Source organism: Pseudorhodobacter sp. (assembly GCA_024641255.1). GTDB lineage: Bacteria > Pseudomonadota > Alphaproteobacteria > Rhodobacterales > Rhodobacteraceae > Cypionkella. Next base: position 590 of record JAHEDL010000248.1, on the reverse strand, counting down.
GTGCCAATGGCGGTGCTTGGCTTTGGGGATCGCCAGTTTCCGGCGTTTTGCGGCTTTGCGCGGCAGGTGGCCGAGCTGGCCGAAGCCAAAGGTTGGCCAGTGTTGCTGCCGTTTGACACGGTGGATCGGCAGTCGCCGCAGGATTTTGCGCGTTGGGGCCGGAATTTGGGTGCGGCGATCGGGGTAGATCTGGCGTTGTCCCACCATCCGGATGCCCCGAAAACGCGGGCGCTGACCTTGGTGTCGCGGCGCGATTATGGTGCCGAAATGCAGGTGCCGACCGCGATTTTGCGGTTTGCGCTGCCAAAGACGGCCTGGTGGCAACGGTCTTTCCCGCGCTACCGCCCCGGTGATCTGCTGGGCGTGCTGCCGACGGGCGAAACCCTGCCGCGGTTCTATTCGCTGGCCTCGGGTTCGGCGGATGGCTTTGTCGAGATTTGCGTGCGCAAGCATCCGGGTGGGCTATGCTCTGGCCTGTTGATGGGCTTGGCTGTGGGTGATCAGGTGCAAGCCTTCGTGCGCGAAAATGCCGAGTTCCGGCCCGCAACGGGCAAAGCCCCGGTGATCTTGATCGGGGCGGGCACAGGTAT
>JAHEDL010000245.1 GCA_024641255.1 Pseudorhodobacter sp. | reverse complement strand
GTCCCGGTGCCCGATGCGCGCCTTTACATGGTCTTCGACGGTCGCTTCAAATACATCCACGCCGACGGCTTCGCGCCGATGCTTTACGATCTGCACCGCGACCCTGACGAATTCCACGATCTGGGCCAAGACCCCGCCCACGCCGAAACCCGCGCCCGCCTTTACGAAGCGCTGGCGAAATGGAGCCGCACCACCCGCACCCAAACCACCGTCCCCGATGCCGCCATCACCGCCAGCGATGCGGCGGCGCAACGCTACGATCTCAACCTCGAAGCCGGCATCGTCATCGGCTATTGGGACGAAGCAGAGCTTGCCGAAGAACAGCAAAAACGCGCCGCCTATAAGGCTGAACGCGTCTAAGCTTCATCTTGGCCTAAATATCCCGGGGTGCGGGGCAGCGCCCCGCTTACTCCGGCATCAGGCTGCGCGCTTCTTCCAGAACTTCCACCCCCGCCCTTTGCGCGGCGCGTTGCTGCGCGACACCAGCATCAGCAACGATGGCGTCACGATCAGCGTCAGAATCGTCGCAAAGGCCAAGCCGTAGACAATCGCCGACGACAGCGAAATCCACCACTGCGTGGACGGGGCGCCGATGGTGGTTTCATGGCTCAGCAGTTCAAGGTTCAACCCGAAGGCAATCGGCAGCACCCCGAAAATCGCGGTCAGCGCGGTCAGAACCACCGGTCGGGCCCGCTCGCGGCAGGTTTCAAGAATGGCCTCAATCTTGTCCATACCTTCGTGGCGCAACTGGTCATAGGTGGCGATCAGCACGATGTTGTTGTTCACCACCACCCCCGCCAACGCGATCACGCCGATACCGGTCATCACCACGCCAAACGGCTGCCCCATGATCATCAGGCCCAAAAACACCCCGATGGTCGACATCACCACCGCCGAAAGCACCAGTCCGACAGAGATGAACTTGTTGAACTGCGCCAGCAGCACCACAAAGATCAGGAAGATCGCAGCACCAAAGGCCTTGCCCAAAAACGCCCCGGCCGCCGCCTGCTCCTCATCCGCCCCCGCCATCGCCCAGCGGATGCCCTTTTCGCCATAGCCCTGCGCTGCGAATTCGGCATTCACCAGCTTTTCCACCGCGTCGCGCACCGGTTGTTCCTGCACGCCTGCCGCAATGCCCGCCTGCACGGTAATGGTGCGCGCGCCGTTGATGCGGGTCAGCGTGCCGGTGGTCGGTGCCGCGGTCCGGGTCACAAAGTTCGAAATCGGCACCGGTCCGTCCGGCGTTTCAATCCGCAACTGGTCCAGCGCCGAAATCGTGCGCTGTTCGGGCGGCAGACGCAGCACGATATCCACCGCGTCATCCGACCCGGCAGGCCGGAAATCTGACAGTTTCAGGCCGGTGGTCACCATCTGCACCACCGCGCCAACCGCGCCCGGCGACGCGCCATAGCGCGCAGCCTCGCCCCGGTTGACCTGCAACTCCCAATCCACGCCCGGCAACGGCAGACCATTCGACACGTCGATCACATCGGGAACCGCCTTCAGCTTTTCCGCGATCGACCGCGCCACATCATTCAGCCCCGCCGGATCATCCGCCGAAAGCCGGATCTGAATCGCCTTGCCGGTGGGCGGCCCCGCCGCAGGCACCGACACTTCGATGTCCACACCCGGAATGCCCTGCATCGCCACCCGCAGATCCGACAGAATGTCATTCGCGGGTTTGCGTTCGCGCCAATCGACAAATTCATACTGAATCGTGCCAATCACATCTGCCGGTGCCTCGTTGCCCGCACCGCCACCACTGCCAACGCGCGTGTAAACCGTTTTCAACCCCGGCCAGCCCAAAATCCGCGCCTCGGCCTGTTTGACCAAGATATCCTTTTCGCGGATCGAAAGGTTGCCGCGCGCCTTCACATACAGCAGGCCGTAATCCGGTTCGACGTTCGGAAAGAATTCAACTCCGTTGCCAAGCTTGCCATAGGTGTAAGGCACCGCCACCAGCGTTGTGACCGCCAGCATCAGCACGATAAACGGATGCCGAATGGCTTTGCCGACCACCCACATATAGGCGCCGTCCTTGTGTTGCGGTGGATGCTTGAACGGCTTGGCAATAATCGCCCCCAGCGTCGGCACAAAGATAAGCGCATACAGCATCGACGCCGACAGCGTCGCAATCAGGGTGATCGGCATGTATTTCATGAACTGCCCCACCACGCCGGGCCAGAACAGCAGCGGCGAAAACGCCGCAATCCGCGTCAGGGTCGATGCAATCACCGGCCCCGCCATCTTGTGACTGGCCTCGGCAAAGGCGTCGCGCTTGTCCATGCCTTCGCTCATCCGGCGTTCGGCGTATTCCACCACGATGATGGCGTCATCCACCAGCATCCCCACCGCCAGAATCAGGCTGAACAGCACCACAAGGTTCACCGTCAGCCCCGCCATCGACAGGCCCAAAATCCCCATCAGGAACGAAGACGGAATCGCAAGCCCGATCAAAATCGAAGACCGCACCGACAGCGCATACAAAATAACGATGAACACCAGCACCACCGCCGTCAGCACCGAGTTTTGCAGATCGCTCAGCATCTGCCGGATGGTGGTCGATTTGTCTTGGCTGAACGAAACCACCACACCGGGCGGCATCTGCTTTTGCAACTCGGCGGTGACGGCTTTCACCTTGTCCACCGTGTCAATCAGGTTGGCGCCGATCCGCTTGGAAACTTCAACCGCCACGGCGGCCTTGCCATCCAACCGCGTCACGGTTTCCGGGTCTTTCAAGGTCGGGCGAATTTCGGCCAGATCTTTCACCCGCACAATCGCGTTTTCGCCTGCCACCACCGGCAACTCGGCCAGATCTTTCACCGTTTCAATCAGCGATGGCACCTTGATCGCATAGCGCCCCTGATCACCCTCCAAAGACCCCGCCGCAATCAGCCGGTTGTTGGCGTTAAAGCCCGCAATCATTGTATCGGGGCGCAGCCCGTAAGACGAAAGCTTCGCCGGGTCGATCACAATCTCTACCAGATCATCGCGCACGCCCTGCAATGCCGCATCCAGCACGCCGGGAATTTCTTCGATCCGGTCGCGCAGCTCCTTCGCCGCGGCGTTCAAGGTGCGTTCGGGCACATCGCCCGACAGCGTCACCACCAAAACCGGAAATTCGCTGATGTTGACCTCATTCACCGACGGGTCGTCCATTTCCGTGGGCAGGTCGCGGCGGGC
>JAHEDL010000505.1 GCA_024641255.1 Pseudorhodobacter sp. | reverse complement strand
TGGCCTTTGCGCCGATGGAAGCGCCCGCTGCCGCCGGGGTGTTGGGGCCAGCCGCGCACCGCGAAGTGGCAGCACAGCTAGCGCCGGTGATTGAACGGCTGTTGAAATGAAAAAGGGCGCCCAAAAGGGCGCCCTTTGACTTGGTGACGATAAGCTTACAGCTTTTCAATCAGTTCCGGCACGGCGGTGAACAGGTCTGCGACCAGACCGTAGTCTGCAACCTGGAAGATCGGGGCTTCGTCGTCCTTGTTGATGGCGACGATGACCTTGGAATCTTTCATGCCTGCAAGGTGCTGGATCGCGCCGGAAATCCCGACGGCGACATACAGTTGCGGCGCCACGACCTTGCCGGTCTGGCCAACTTGCCAGTCGTTCGGGGCATAGCCGCTGTCCACAGCCGCGCGCGATGCGCCAACGGCGGCACCCAGCTTGTCTGCCAGCTTTTCGATCAGCGCGAAGTCGGCTTGGCTGCCAACGCCACGGCCACCCGAAACCACGATCCCGGCCGAGGTCAGCTCGGGGCGGTCAGAGGTTGCGACCTTGTCTTCGACCCAAGCCGACAGACCTGCTTCGCCCGGCCCGCCGATTTTCTCGACAGCCGCAGCACCACCGGCAGCAACAGCGGTGAAGCTGGCGGTCCGCACGGTGAACACTTTGGTTGCGTCCAGCGATTTCACGGTTTGAATCGCGTTGCCGGCATAGATCGGGCGTTCAAAGGTGTCGGCGTCAACCACGTTGGTCGCATCCGAAATCACCATCACGTCCAACAGGGCAGCGACGCGCGGCAGCACGTTCTTGTTGAACGCGGTCGCGGCGCCACAGATATGGCTGTAGCCGCCCGCCAGACCCACCACCAAGGCCGCGGTCGATTCCGCCATGCCGTGGCAATAGGCGTGATCTTCGGCGAACAACACCTTGGAAACGCCCGACAATTTGGCAGCTTCGGCCGCAGCGGCATCGCCGCCCGTGCCGGCAACCAGCACATGCACGTCGCCCAAGCCCGCCACGGCGGCCAAGGTTTTCGCCACGGCGTCAACCGCCAAAGCGCCTTCGTTCACATCGGCAATCAGAAGAACGGTCATCAGATCACCCCTGCTTCGTCTTTGAGTTTCGCAATCAGCTCGTCAACCGAACCAACCTTGACGCCAGCCTTGCGGCCCGCCGGTTCGGTGGTTTTCACGATCGACAGACGCGGTGCGACATCAACGCCATAATCGGCAGGCGTTTTCGCCGCCAGCGGCTTGGCCTTGGCCTTCATGATGTTGGGCAAGCTGGCATAGCGCGGCTCGTTCAGGCGCAGGTCAACCGTAACGATCGTCGGCATTTTCACCGAAATCGTCTGCAACCCGCCGTCGACTTCACGGGTGACAACGGCCTTGTCGCCGTCAATCGCCAGTTCCGACACGAAGGTCGCTTGCGACCAGCCCAGCAACGCCGACAGCATCTGCCCGGTGGCATTCATATCATTATCAATGGCTTGCTTGCCTGCCAGCACCAGACCGGGGGCTTCTTCCTTGACCACAGCCGCCAACAGCTTGGCCACGGCCAAAGGCTCGATGTCGGTGTGCACGTCAGCAGCCGCTTCGATCAGAATGGCGCGATCTGCGCCCATCGCCAAAGCGGTCCGAAGGGTTTCCTGGCTTTGCTTCACGCCGATCGACACCACGACAACCTCGGTCGCAATGCCTTTTTCCTTCAACCGGATCGCTTCTTCTACCGCGATCTCGTCAAAGGGGTTCATCGACATCTTCACGTTCGCCAGATCAACACCCGTGCCGTCCGCCTTCACGCGAACCTTCACGTTATAGTCGATCACACGTTTGACAGGCACCAACACCTTCATCGCGTATATCTCCGTTCAAAGACCCAAAACGGGCCGCCCAAGCTCTCGCCGCCGTCATATCGTGTCGGGCGCGGCAACAACAGACCAAAACCGACAGAAAGTGGCGGCGCGACGTCGCGGTCAGCGTGTCAGGCCCGGCACCCACAGCACATCGTCTTTGCCGTCATTGTTGGCGATGCGCCCCGCCACGAAGAACCAATCCGACAGCCGGTTCAGGTATTTCACCGCTTCGACGTTGACCTCTTCCATTGTGGCCAATTCCACCACCAGCCGTTCGGCGCGGCGACAGACGGTGCGGCACAGGTGCAGCTGCGCGGCAAGCGCCGAACCGCCGGGCAGGATAAAGCTGCGCAGCGGCGTCAACCGGGCATTCATCGCGTCAATTTCGCTTTCCAGCCGTGCCACCTGGGCGGCGATCATCCGCAGCGGCGGATAGGCGGCTTCGGCGTCTTTATACATATCTGGGGTGCACAGATCGGCACCCAGATCGAACAGATCGTTCGAGATGCGTTGCAGCGCGGCGTCCATCTCGCCGTTGGCATGCAGTCGGGCCAGCCCGACGGTGGCATTGGTTTCATCAACCGTGCCATAGGCCGAAACCCGCGCCGAATGCTTTGCCACCCGCGCGCCGTTGCCCAACGCGGTTTCGCCAGCATCGCCGGTTTTGGTGTAAATCTTTGACAGAACGACCATGGCCTAGCCTTTGCTGCGCAAATAGGACCAGCCGACGATGATGATCACCGCAACGGCTTGGGCGATGATGCGGTAGCGCATCAATCGGTTCGAGTGTTTGCGGTTGAACTCACCGCCCTTCGCAAAGCCGCCGATGCCGATCATCAGGATGATCAGCACGACAAAGCAGGCAAGAATTCCAAACAGGAAGATCGGGTCGCTAAACATGGTCGGTCCTTTCGCTTGCCATTGATCTAGGCGCTTGGCGAAAAAAAGCGAACTGGAAAACGTCGCGGCGGTGCGGCTTCTGAAGCTAGCTGCACGGCCGCGCGGGGTGTCAGGCTTTGCTGATAACCCAATCCAGCAACCAAGTTGGCAACAATCGCCGCGCTGCCCCCATCAGATAGGTCGGCGTTGTGACATAATAGCGCGGCTTTGGGCGCGGGCTTTCCAGCGCGTCAATCAGTTTGGCGGTAACGGCGCTTGCCGGCAGCTCCCATTTGTCGGGGCCAGAGGATTCATAAAGCCGGCTGCGCAACCCGCGATATTCATCGCTGCGGGCCGATTGTTCCCAATCGATCCAGCGTTCAAAATGCGGGATGGCTTTTTCGCGGATGCTCGACGTGATCGGGCCGGGTTCGATCAGGATGACCTTGATGCCGGTATCGGCCATTTCG
>JAHEDL010000491.1 GCA_024641255.1 Pseudorhodobacter sp. | reverse complement strand
CCGACGGTGCGGCAAGCGGGCCGCCAAAGGCGCGCAGCAAGGCCTGCGCCACCGGATGCGCCGGCACCCGAATGGCGACGCTGTCAAGTTCGGCGGTGACATAGGGCGACAGCCCCGCATCGGCGCGCAACGGCAGCACCAACGTCAGTGGGCCGGGCCAGAACTGCGCCGCGATCGCCGTGGCGCGCGCATCAAACTGCGCAAAGGCTTGGGCCGCGGCAAGATCAGGAACATGCACGATCAATGGGTTAAAACGGGGTCGGCCCTTGGCATCGAAAATCCGCGCGACCGCACGATCCGACCGCGCATCGCCACCCAAGCCATAGACCGTTTCGGTTGGGAAGGCGACAAGCCCCTCTGCCCGCAAAATTGCAGCGGCACGGGCCAGACCTTCGGCTGTGGGCATCAGGGTTTCGGTTTCGATCATCATTCGTGACGTAGCGTAGGGGTTGAAGCCGCAGGCGACTGGTCTAACCATTGCATCAAAGCCATTATCCGCGAACCCTTGGTTTGCCAAGCCACTCGGAGCCACCGAATGCCCTACCGTGCCCCTCTTGCCGATTTCCGCTTTCTGCTGGGCATTGTGGGCTTTTCACAAGTTGCCGCTACAGAGCGGTTCAGCGACGCCACAAATGACACGGTCGAGGCGATTTTGGTCGAGGCGGGCAAGCTGAGCGAAAACACCCTGGCGGCGCTGAACCGCAACGGCGACAAGCATCCGGCACGGTTGGAAAATGGCGTGGTGCGCACGTCTTTGGGCTTTGCCGATGGTTACCGGGCGATTGCCGATGGCGGATGGATCGGCATGGCGGCAAGCCCCGCGTTTGGCGGTATGGGCCTGCCGATGACTGTGGCAACCTGTGTCAATGACATGATGGGCTCTGCCTGTCTGGCGTTGCAGTTGAACCCGTTGATGACGCAGGGCCAGATCGAAGCGTTGGAACATCACGCCTCTGATGCGTTGAAGGCGCTGTATATTCCCAAGCTGGTGTCGGGCGAATGGTGCGGCACGATGAACCTGACCGAACCGCAGGCCGGGTCGGACGTTGGCGCGCTGCGCAGCAAGGCAGAACCCTTGGGCGACGGCAGCTATGCGATCACCGGGCAGAAGATCTTTATCACTTGGGCGGACAATGATTTTTCGGCCAATGTCTGCCATTTGGTTTTGGCGCGCCTGCCCGATGGCGGCGACGGCACCAAGGGCATTAGCCTGTTCATGGTGCCGAAAATCATCCCCGATGCCGATGGCAATCTGGGCGCGCGCAACAGTTTGAAGGTGGTCAGCCTTGAACATAAGCTGGGGCTGCACGGATCGCCGACTGCCGTGATGCAGTATGATGGCGCCAAGGGCTGGCTGATTGGTGAGCCGCATAAAGGCATGGCCGCGATGTTCACCATGATGAACAACGCCCGTCTTGGGGTTGGCATGCAGGGTGTGGCGGTGGCCGAAGCGGCGTTTCAGCAGGCTTTGGCCTATGCCAGCGACCGCAAGCAGGGCAAGACGCCGTTCGGCAACGGCGCGATCATTGATCATGCCGATGTGCGGCGGATGCTGGCGCAGATGAAGGCCGAAGTGTTTTCGGCCCGCGCCATCGGGTTGGCCTGCGCCGTGGCGATTGACATGGCGCGCGCCACCGGGTCGCCCGAATGGCAGGCCCGCGCGGCGCTGCTGACGCCGATTGCCAAGGCCTATGGCACCGACATTGGCAACGAAGTGGCGCAACTGGGCGTGCAGGTGCATGGCGGCATGGGCTATATCGAAGAAACCGGTGCCGCACAGTTTGCCCGCGATGCCCGCGTGACCGCGATTTACGAAGGCACCAACGGCATTCAGGCGATGGACCTTGTGGCGCGCAAGATGATGGACAATGGCGATGCCGCCTATCGTCTGATCGACGAGGTGCAGGCCGAAGCAGAGCTTGCCCGCACCGGCCAGCCCGATCTTGCCACCGCCGTGTGGACGGCGGCAGAAGCGCTGCGCGAAGCGACCGAGGCTTTGGTAGCGATGGCGTTGAATGATCGCTTTGCGGGCGCCGTGCCATATCTGCGCGCCTTTGCACGGGTGCTTGGCGGGCATTTCCACCTGAAAGCCGCAGTATCAGATGCCGACCGCGTGGCTTTGGCCCAGTTTGCCATCAAACGGTTGCTGCCCGAACACAGCGGGCTTTTGGCGCAGGTGCGCGAAGGTGCCGCCGGGGTCTATGCCGTGACGCCAGAGGTGCTTTCGGCGTGACCGACGCCATTCACTTTCCGTGGCCAGAGGCCCCCGCCGAAGCCTGCGCGATTGAAATCGCACCGCATGTGCTTTGGCTGCGCCTGCCGCTGCCGATGGCGTTGGATCATGTCAACGTCTATGCGCTGGATGATGGTGATGGCTGGACCGTGGTTGATACCGGTTTTCAAAGCCGCCGCACCAAGGCAATCTGGCAGGCGCTGATCGACGGGCCGTTGCGCGGCAAACCGGTGCGCCGTCTGCTGGTCACGCATCATCACCCCGACCATATTGGCCTTGCCGGATGGTTTCAGGCGCAGGGGGTAGAACTGCTGACCACCCGCACCGCCTGGCTTTATGCCCGTATGCTGGTGCTGGATGAACAGCCGCTGCCAACGCCCGAAGCCATGCTGTTTTATCAGCGCGCCGGGGTGTCTGCCGCGCAGCGCGCGGTCAAGGCCACCGAACGCCCGTTCAACTTTGCCGATGTGGTGGCGCCAATGCCGCAAGGTTTCAGCCGCATCGACGAAGGCGACACGCTTGTATTGGGGCAGCGCCGCTGGTTGGTGCGGTTTGGTCAGGGCCATGCCCCCGACCATGCCACGCTCTGGAGCCTTGATGACACTCTGATCCTTGGCGGTGATCAGTTGTTGCCGGGGATAAGTGCGAATATCGGCGTCTATCCCACCGAACCAGAGGCTGATCCGTTGGGCGAATGGTTGCAGGCTTGCCGCAGCTTTGCCCCGCATGCCCGCGCCGATCATCTGGTGTTGCCGGGGCATAAGCTGCCGTTTACGGGCCTGCCCTTTCGGCTGGTGCAAATGGTTGAAAACCATGAAAACGCGCTGGACCGCTTGCTGGCCCAGCTTGCCACGCCGCATAGCGCCGCCGAATGTTTCTTGCCGCTGTTCAAACGCGAAATCACCGGATCGCAGCATGGTTTGGCCTTGGTCGAAGCGTTGGCGCATCTTAACTATCTCTTGAAG
>JAHEDL010000480.1 GCA_024641255.1 Pseudorhodobacter sp. | reverse complement strand
GGGAAGGTAAGGGAGATCTGGGACATATCGTGTCCTCCTCGTCGTTTTGGCGCCTACGAAACGCCCGGTTGCGGGTTATGTGGCGCGGTTTTGCCTTTGCCGCGCGGGCTTGTCAACCGGGTGCGGCGATCGGGGCTACCGGGGCGCAAACGCGGTTGCTATAGGTCGCAAAACTTGGGGGAACCATGACCGATCCGCAGTATCTGATCACAGCGCAAGGCCGTCGAATCGCCTATCACCTGACCCCGGCGCATGGCGCGGGCGGGCAACTGCCGGGCGTGGTGTTTTTGGGTGGCTTCAAGTCTGATATGGCAGGCTCCAAGGCGGTTTACCTGCAAGACTGGTCCACCCGCACCGGGCGCGGCTTTTTGCGGCTGGATTATTCTGGCCATGGCGTGTCGGACGGCGCGTTTCTGGATGGCGCGATTGGCGATTGGTTCGAAGACGCGTTGGCAGTCATCACCACCGTCACCCAAGGGCCGCAGGTGCTGGTGGGTTCGTCGATGGGCGGCTGGATTTCGCTGCTGTTGGCCAAAGCAATTCCCGCGCGTATCGCCGGTCTGGTCGGCATCGCCGCCGCCCCCGATTTCACCGAAGACAGCATGTGGGCGGGCTTTACCCCGGCGCAGCGCGCAGAACTGGCGGCAGGGCAGGTGGTGTTGCCATCCGATTACGATCCGGCGGGCTATATCATCACCCGCCGCCTGATCGAAGAGGGGCGCAGCCGGTTGGTGCTGCGCGACCCGCTGCCGCTGCCCTTCCCGGTGCGCCTGCTGCAAGGCACCGCCGACACCGATGTGCCGCCTGCCGTGGCACTGCGGCTGTTAGAGCATGCAACCTGCGCAGATATGCGCCTGACCTTGGTCAAAGGGGCAGATCATCGCTTTTCAACCCCAGACTGCCTTGCAATGATAGCGCAAGCGGTGGAAGAGGTAGTGACGGCCGCCCGATGAACAGGAAACGCGTTGCGCATGGATGAACCGCTTGTTCTGATACCGGGCCTGATGGCCGACGCTCGCGTGTTCATGCCGCAGCTGGTGGGGCTGGGCGCTGATCGGCAAATGCAGGTGGCGCTGGCGACAAAGGGCGAAACCGTTGAGCAGATGTCAGAAGCCATTCTGACCGGCCTGCCACAGAAATTTGCGCTGCTGGGCCATGGCCTTGGCGGCGATATTGCGCTGGACCTGATCCGCCGCGCGCCAGATCGGGTGACGCGGGTGGTGCTGATGGCAACCGACCCGCTGTCAGAACCGCCGCAGGCCGCCGCCGCGCGCGAAACCCGGATTGTCGCGGCGCGCTCTGGCCGGTTGGCCGAAGCCATGCGCGAAGAGTTGCCGCTGTCGGCGATTGTCGATGCGCCGTGGCGCGATGACATCATGGCCTTGGTGCAAGATATGGCGCTGGGCTTGGGCGAGGGCGTGTTCCTGCGCCAATCGCGCGCCCTGCAACGCCGCCCTGATCAACAAAAGACCATGCGGCGGGTCAAGCTGCCGGTGCTGGTGATTTCGGGCGATTCTGACACGCTGGTGCCGATGCGGCGGCAAGAATTTACCGCCAATCTGATGCCGTTTGGTCGCTTGGTGGTGATCGAGGCTGCCGGGCATCTGGCCTGTCTGGAACAGCCCGATGCGGTGACGGCCGAGATCGCAGAGTTTCTGAACGGTCCGATGATGCTGCGCTAAACGGTGCGGTAAGGGAGGGGGCGTTGCCCCCTCGCCGCGATTGCGGCTCACCCCCAGGATATTTGCACCAGTATGAAAGCCGGGGCGGGTTATTTGCCGGCTTTTACCGACGCCAGTTTGGTGACGGTTGCCGAGGCAGGTTTTTCTTCAGCTGCGGCTTTGGGGGCTGCCACTGGTTCTGCGCCAGAATTCGCATCAAGGAAGCTGAGCACCAGCGGGCGGATGTTCAGCCGCCAGCTTTTGCCCGCGAAAATCCCGTAATGACCCGCGCCGGGTTCAAGGTGTTGCGCCTTTTTGCTGTCGGGCAGGCCGGTCAGCATATCCAGCGCCGCGACACATTGGCCGGGGGCGGAAATGTCGTCTTCGGCACCTTCCACCGTCATCACCGCAACTTTGGTGATCGCGCCGATATCAACCCGCTTGCCCGCGACGATGAATTCGTTCTTGGCGATTTCGCGGTTCTTGAACACCCGCTCCACTGTCGACAGGTAGAATTCGGCCGTCATATCCATCACAGCCAGATATTCATCGTAAAAACGGTTATGCGCATCGTGATCCGACGCTTCGCCTTGCGCCACGCGCATGATCTGATCGGTAAACGCCTTGCTGTGGCGTTCGGCGTTCATCGACATGAAGCTTTGCAGTTGCAGCAGGCCCGGATAGACCAGACGGCCCACGCCCTTGTATTTGAAGCCAACGCGCTGAATAGCGATCTGTTCCAACTGGCCCATGGTGATGCGGCGGCCAAAGTCGGTGACATCGGTGGCGGCGGCATCCGGGTCGATCGGTCCGCCGATCAGCGTCAGCGAGCGTGGCTGCGCATCGGGATCTTCGGCGGCAAGATAGGCGGTGGCCGCCAGCGTCAGCGGTGCGGGCTGACAAATTGCGATCACATGGGTGTCAGGCCCCAGCGCGCGCATGAATTCGACCAGATACAGCGTGTAGTCTTCGATATCGAATTTACCCGCAGAAACCGGAATGTCGCGCGCGTTGTGCCAATCTGTCACATAAACGTCGGCATCGGGCAGCAGGCTGGACACCGTAGAGCGAAGCAAGGTGGCATAGTGGCCCGACATTGGCGCAACCAGTAGCACTTTGCGGGCCATCGGCGCGCGACGGCGCACGAAGAACTGCACCAGATTGCCGAACGGGCGTTCAACCACGGTGTTCACATCAACCAGGTGATCCTGACCGTCGGGCCCGGGGATCGACCGGATACCCCAATCGGGCTTGGTGACCATGCGGCCAAAGCTGCGTTCGGTCACTTCGCCCCAAGCCGCCATCACGTTCAACATCGGGTTCATCGTCATGGAAAACGCCGGATAGGACGCCATAGCCCGTGCCGTTGCACCCATCCACTCATTCGTGTTGCGAATGCTTTCCATAAGGTCATAGGTGGCCATATACTTCATCACGACTCCTTGCGGGGAGGGGCCCCGGCCCGTTCGCCGCGGACCAAAGAAGGCAGGGCGACGTTATGCTGCATGGCAGCGAGATTAGGGGCGAAAGATTAACATGACA
>JAHEDL010000473.1 GCA_024641255.1 Pseudorhodobacter sp. | reverse complement strand
AATCGCCGCGCCCGATCCCGATTTTGGCGATGAGCGAAGGCATCATCGACCCGGCGTTGATCCTTGGTTTGAATGCCAAGGCCGAAGACGATCTGGCCGCGCGCCCGTCGCATCATGACGGCCACGACGATCATGAACATGACGACTTCGACACCGTGGTGATCGACCTTCCCGAAATCAGCGATGTTGATGCTTTGGTTATCGCCATTCAGCGCTTGGCGAACGAACAGAACATTCTGCGGGTGAAGGGCTACGTTGCTGTCGCTGGCAAACCGATGCGGCTTTTGGTGCAGGCAGTTGGCGCGCGGGTGCGTCATCAGTTTGACCGGCCGTGGGGTGTTACCCCGCGTCAGGGGCAGTTGGTGGTGATTGCCGAGCATGACCACGTTGATCTTGCTGCCATTCGCGCTGTCTTGGGGGCCTGACACCGATGCATGTCGTCTTCCGCGAAAGCCATGGGCTGGAGGATACCGAAACCCCGTTCGACCTTGGGCAAGACCCGGCCGAACTGGTGGTTTTGTCGTTTTCTGACAGTGACTTGGGCGCTTTCGCGGCGGGCTGGCATCGCGCCAAGGACCGTGCCGCCGAAAAAGGTGGCAGGGGCTTGCCTGCGCTGCGTTTGGCCAATTTGGTGGCTTTGAAGCATCCGCTGTCGGTTGATACCTATGTTGGTCAAACCTTGCAGGCGGCCAAAGGCATTCTGATCCGGCTGATTGGTGGTGAAAACTACTGGCCCTATGGTCTGATGCAGATTCAGGATCTTGCACGCCGCAAGGGCATCGCCTTGGCGGTGCTGCCTGCGGATGGTCGTGAAGATCCGGCGCTGGATGCCTATTCAACCTTGCCGGTGTCAACGCTGCGCCGGCTGTCGGCACTTTGTGATGCGGGGGGCGCAGTTGCGGCCGAAGCGGCTTTGGCGCAATTGGCGCTGGCGGCAGGGCTATATGCCGGGCCGGTGCCGGGCGACAAATCGATGCCTGATTGCGGTTGGTATGACCCTGATCGCGGTATCATTGCTGCCCCTGATGCAGAACGTGCGGTCGCCGTCACGTTTTACCGCAGCTATCTGACCGCCGCCGATACCGATCCGGTTGATGCGCTGATCCGCGCATTTCGTGCCAAAGGCTTCGCAGCCTATGGGCTGTTCGTGCCGTCGTTGAAGGCCGCGGGGGCCGGTGATTTTCTGCGCGATGCTTTGGCACGGTTTGCGCCAGTTGCCATCGTCAATGCCACCGCGTTTTCTGGCAAGGGCGAGGATGGCGTGACACCGTTGGATGCGCCGGGTTGCCCGGTGTTTCAGGTGGCCTTGTCAACCGCGCGGCGGCGCGACTGGGCCGGGGCCGAACGTGGGCTTTCGCCGGCCGATCTTGCGATGCATGTGGTGTTGCCCGAAGTGGACGGGCGGATTTTTGCCGGGGTGATCAGCTTCAAGTCGCCGGGCAAGCGTGACCCGGATTTGCAGTTTTCTCGCTTTGCCCATCGGGCAGACCCTGACCGGATTACGGCGGTGGTAGACCGCGTTGCGGGGTGGGTGAGGCTCTCCGAAACTGCCGCCTCTTCGCGCAAACTGGCGGTGATTTTGTCGACCTATCCGGGCCGCCCTGACCAGATCGCCCATGCGGTCGGTCTTGACGCGCTTGCATCAACCACGGCGCTGCTGGGCAATCTTGCCGCCGAAGGCCATGCGGTCACAAGTGTGGCCGATCTTGGCATCGCGCTGGTCGCGGCGCGGCTTGCATGGCCGCTGTCAGATTACAAAGCTGCGCTGAAAACGCTGCCAGAATCGCTGCAGGCCGCCTTGTTCGCTGCGTGGGGCGAACCAGAGGCAGATCCCGATTGCAATGACGATTCGATGCATTTTGCTGCACTGCCCTGTGGCACAGCGCTGATCGCACTGCAGCCCGAACGTGGCAGGGTTGCTTTGCGCGAAACCGACTATCACGATCTGTCGCGCACGCCGCGGCACGCCTATGTGGCGTTTTATCTCTGGCTGCGCGCCCAAGGCATTCACGCGCTGATCCACATCGGCGCGCATGGCACGTTGGAATGGTTGCCCGGCAAGTCGGTTGCGCTGTCCGATAGCTGCTGGCCAGAGGCACTGATTGCCGCCACCCCGGTTCTATACCCGTTTATCGTGAACGACCCCGGTGAAGCCGCGCAAGCCAAACGCCGGATTTCGGCAGTCACGCTGGGCCATCTGCCGCCGCCCTTGGCGCAAAGTGCAACGCCCGACGGCTTGCTGCGTCTTGAACGGTTGTTGGACGAATATTCCACCGCCGACGGTCTTGATCCGTCGCGCCGCAATCGCTTGATTGAAACCATTCGCGAAGAGGCGCGCGCAAGTGGCGTCGAAGCCGATCTTGGCTTGCCGCCCGAAGCCAGCGCAGCCGAGGCGATCACCCGCATTGACCGTTTTGTCTGTGATATCAAGGAAAGCCAGTTTGGCGACGGGCTGCATATCTATGGCCAAGGTCCGGGTGAAACCGAAGGTTTGCTGGCGGCGCTGTCCGGTCGGCGGGTCGCGGCAGGTCCGGCTGGCAGCCCGTGGCGCGGGCGCAGCGACGTGTTGCCGACAGGGCGCAACCTTTACTCTGTTGACCCGCGCGCCGTGCCGTCGCGAGCCGCGCATGCGCAAGGCGTAAAGCTGGCGGAAGAACTTCTGCGCCGCCATTTGCAAGACAAAGGCGATTGGCCGCGCGGTCTGGTGATTGACCTTTGGGGCTCTGCCACGATGCGGACAGCCGGCGAAGAGCTTGCCATGGCGATGCATCTGGCGGGCTTGGCCCCCAAGTGGGATGCCGGATCAGAACGGGTTTCCGGCTTTGAAGTGCTGCCGCTTGCCTTGTTGGACCGCCCGCGCATTGATGTCACACTGCGCGTCTCTGGCCTGTTTCGCGATGTCTTTGGCGGGCTGATGCAATTGTTTGACGCCGCCACAGTCGCGCTTGCTGCGCGTGACGAAGCCCCCGACATGAATCCCTATGTCACTGCGGCACCACGGGTATTTGGCCCGAAGCCGGGGCTATACGGTATGGGGATGGAGCCGAGCCTGGAAGATTACTCTGCCGAAGGCCGGGCTGCTGCGGGCGAGGCATGGCTTTCCGCCTCTGATTGGACGGTCGATGCCAAAGGGCAGGCGCAGCACAATCGCGCCGCATTGGAAGACCGTTTGCGCGCCGCCGATGGCTTTGCGCATGTGCAGGATCTGGTGGAAACCGA
>JAHEDL010000471.1 GCA_024641255.1 Pseudorhodobacter sp. | reverse complement strand
GATGCGGTAGAGGGCGGGTATCGCGCCAATCTGGGCATCAGCTATTTGCGCGACGACCCTGCGGGGTGGACGCTGGGCGTAACCGTGGGCCGGGTGCTGCGCGCCGATGACATCGGCCAGTTCAGTACCGGTTCGGGGCTGGCGGGGAAAACCACGGATTGGATGGCGGTTTGGCAGTTGGATACCGCCAAGTTCGGCCTGACCAACCGGCTGCTGTTTGATGATGATTTCGCCTTTGCCAAGGCCGAATTGCAGGCGGCCTACACCGGTGATCGCTATGGCATGGCGGTTGGCTTTGTGCATACCATGGCCGACCCGAAAGAAAATCGCGCAGCGCCGGCGTCCGAGTTGACCGTGGCGTCGAGCTATCAGTTCAGCCCAGGCTGGGCCGGCCGCGTTGCCAGCCGCTATGATTTCGAAGCAGATCGTGCCGCAAAGGCGGGTGTTGGCCTAACCTTCCGCAATGAATGCCTGTTGGTTGATCTTTCTCTCTCGCGTCGGTTCACGTCCTCGACTAGTGTGAAGCCGACAACGGATTTCGGCCTATCGGTTGAACTTCTTGGCTTTGGCGGCGCCTCTGATCCCGGTGTTGCGCGACAATGTCGGCGCTAGGGGCAGTGGTTGGGCAGAATGGAACGACGGCAGGTGAAGATGTCTAAACCGGCAGGATTTCGCGTTGTAATGGCGCTGATGGCAATGGGGTGGCTTGGCGGTGCAGCAGAGGCTGGGCCGTTTTCGCCGATCAAGGTCGTGAACGACGCGGTGATAACCCAGTTTGAATATGATCAACGGCTGCACTTTCTGCAGCTGTTGCGGCAACCGGGGGATCTGGAAAAGCAGGCGATGGACTCGCTGGTTGATGACCGTTTGCGGATGTGGGCGGCCAAGCAGTTTGGCGTGAAGGCGACGCCAGAGCAGATCAAGGCCGGGATGGAAGAATTCGCCGGGCGCGCGAATTTGACCGCCGACAAGTTCGTTGAAATCGTTGGGCAAGAGGGCATTCAGCCGGAAACCTTCCGCGATTTTGTTGAAGCAGGCTTGGTGTGGCGCGATATCGTGCGCGGCAAGTATGGCGCGTCGATTGCGATTTCGGATGCGCAGATTGACCGGGCTTTGGCCAATTTCAAACCGATGGCGGCGCTGCAGGTGCGGCTGGCCGAAATCTCGATCCCGGCGGTTGGAGCCGGGCGTGAAGCGGCGCTGAAAAAGGCGCGGGCGTTGCAGCAGGATCTGACCTTCGGCGGCGATTTCGCGGCGGCGGCCCGGGCAAATTCCGATGGGCCGACGGCGGGGGCTGGCGGGGCGTTGGACTGGCAACTGTTGTCGCAATTGAAGCCCAACGCGGCGACTGCGGTGCGCAGCTTGCAGCCGGGGCAGGTTTCTGAACCGGTGGTGCTGGATGACAAGGTTGTCATCTATCAGATGCAGGAGCAACGCCAGCAGATGACGGCAGCACCGTCGGCGGTGGTGGTGGATTACGCCGAATATCTGGTGGCCGACGCCAGCGAAGCGGCGGCAGTACGGGCGAAAGTTGACAGCTGCAACGATCTTTACAGCCTAGCCAAGGGCACTGACCGGCTAAGCCGCAAGACCGTGCCGCAAGCGCAACTGCCCAAGGATGTTGCCGGGGCACTGGCCACGCTGGACGCGGGCGAAAGCTCTGTCGCGCTGACGCGTGGCAATTGGCGGGTATTTCTGATGCTGTGCCGCCGTGGCGCGCCGGAAGCCGAACAGCCCAGCCGCGACGAGGTACGGATGCAGCTGACCAACCAGCAACTTGGTGCGCGGGCCGAGATTTATCTGGAAGAGCTGCGCTCTGAAGCGATCATCAAGACGCCATGACGCTGCCGATTGCTTTGACATGTGGCGAACCGGCCGGTGTGGGGCCAGAGCTTGCCGTGGCGGCACGCGCCGCTTTGGGCGATAGCCTGCCGCTGTTCTGGATCGGCGATCCGCGGCATTTGCCGAAAGGCACGGCGATTGCAGAAATTCACGATCCGACGCAAGCCGCCGCCGTGTCCGGCGATATGCTGCCGGTGCTAAGCCACCGCTTTGCCACCCGATCGCAACCGGGGCAACCTGCGGCGGCGAATGCGCGCGGGGTGATCGAAGTGATCGAGCGCGCGGTGGCTTTGGTGCAGGCAGGCAAGGCCGGTGGCGTTTGCACCGCGCCTATTCACAAAAAAGCGCTGAAAGACGGCGCGGGTTTTGCATTTCCCGGCCATACCGAATTTTTGGCGCATCTGGCGGGTGTTGACCGCGTGGTGATGATGCTGGCAAGCCCGCTGTTGCGGGTGGTGCCGGTGACGATACATATTCCGCTCTGCGATGTGCCAGCTGCGCTGACCGCCGATCTGCTGGAAGACACCCTGCGCATCACCGAAGCCGGGTTGCGCCGCGATTTTGGCATTGCGGCGCCGCGCCTTGCGGTGGCCGGGCTTAACCCGCACGCAGGCGAAGGTGGCGCAATGGGGCGCGAGGAAATTGATCTGATCCGTCCGGTGGTGGCAAAGCTGCGCGCCGAAGGCATGGCTGTGACCGGCCCCGCCTCGGCTGACACCATGTTTCACGCCCGCGCGCGTGCCGGATATGATGTGGCGGTTTGCATGTACCATGATCAGGCGCTGATTCCGATCAAGACGCTGGATTTTGATGGCGGGGTGAATGTGACACTGGGTTTGCCGTTTGTGCGCACCTCGCCCGATCATGGCACCGCGTTTGACATTGCAGGCCAAGGCATCGCAAAGCCTGACAGCCTGATTGCGGCGTTGAAGTTGGCCGCCGAGATGGCGGCGGCACGTCACCGCTAACGGGGCGTTGCCCCCAAGACCACGCTTCGCAAAACAATGGCGAACCCGTTGTCTACCTTGAGAAATTTACGCCGAGAGGAAGACCCTATGGCAACGATTGATGGCTTGCCGCCCCTGCGCGAGGTTATCCGGGCGCATGATCTGGTGGCAAAAAAGCAGTTGGGGCAGAACTTTCTGCTGGACCTGAACCTGACTGCGAAAATTGCGCGGCTGGCGGGCGATCTTTCGGCGTGTGATGTGCTGGAAGTTGGCCCCGGCCCCGGTGGCTTGACGCGCGGGCTGTTGGTGGAGGGCGCGCGGCGGGTGTTGGCGGTGGAAAAAGACCCGCGCTGCATTCCGGCGCTGGCCGAAATTGGCGCGGCCTATCCCGGCAAACTAGAGGTGATCAACGGCGACGCGATGGAAGTCGAA
>JAHEDL010000025.1 GCA_024641255.1 Pseudorhodobacter sp. | reverse complement strand
TGAAGATTGGCCAAGGCGACAAGTGGATGGAAATTCTGGGCTCTGGCATGGTGCATCCCAAGGTGCTGACCGCCGCCGGGGTAGACCCGAACGAATGGCAGGGCTTTGCCTTTGGCATGGGGATCGACCGCATCGCCATGCTGAAATACGGCATCCCCGATCTGCGCGCCTTCTTCGAATCCGATCTGCGCTGGCTGAAGCACTACGGCTTTGCCGCGCTGGATATGCCCGACTTGGCAGGCGGCTTGTCGTCGTAAGCGCATGTGGTCGCGCCGCAGCATCAGCGGCGCGCCAAACGCGACGATTGCCTTGGTGTGATTAGGGTTTAGCTGGCGCCGTCAGCGCCTCGGTGGCCGCGCCAAATTCATGCGCGACCATCATGTACAAAAGCACCGTCAGGCCCAACAGCAGGCACAGCCTGCCAACATGCAGCCGTTTTCGGTCTTTCGGAATGTCCAGCATCGGGTTCATCATGGGTGTCTTCTAGCACAGATGCCTTGCCAGATTGTGGCGATAGCCCCCCATTCGCGGCGACAAGCCGTTTCCAAAGCCGAAACCACCGCGCTTTGGCTTCCCCTTTGCCGCCCAATACGCTAATCCCAACCCCGAAGTTTCCCGAAGGGCCGCGCCATGAAATTCACCCTGTCTTGGTTGAAAGATCACTTTGAAACCAACGCCTCGCTAGAGGATATCCTTTATGCCCTGACCGATCTGGGCCTAGAGGTGGAAGGTGTTGAAAATCCTGCTGAAAAGCTGGCGCCCTTTACAATTGCAAAAGTGTTGCACGCCGAAAAGCACCCCGATGCCGACAAGCTGCGGGTCTGCCGTGTGCTGACCGACGAAGGCGAAAAGCAGATCGTTTGCGGTGCGCCGAACGCCCGTGAAGGCATCACCGTGGTGCTGTGCAAGCCCGGCGACTATGTGCCCGGCATTGATGTCACGCTTGGCATCGGCAAAATCCGTGGCGTTGAAAGCCATGGCATGATGGCGTCGGAACGTGAACTGGAACTGTCTGACGAACACAATGGCATCATCGAACTGCCCTCGGGCGAGGTTGGCCAGAAGTTTGTCGATTGGCTGGCAGCAAACCGCCCCGGCACGGTTGATCCGATGATCCATATCAAGATCACCCCGAACCGTCCCGATGCTTTGGGCGTGCGCGGCATTGCGCGCGATCTTGCGGCGCGCGGTCTTGGCACGCTGAAACCGCTGCCGATCCCGGCGATCAAGGGCGGCTTTGCCAGCCCGGTTCAGGTTGAAATCTCGGATGTGCTGAAGGCCAAAGGCTGCCCGCATTTCGCAGGCCGCACCATTCGCGGCGTCAAGAACGGTGCGTCACCAGAGTGGCTGGCAAACCGGTTGAAAGCGATTGGCCTTCGCCCGATTTCGATCTTGGTCGATATTACTAACTACTTCACCTATGGGCTGAACCGCCCGCTGCATGTGTTCGATGCGGCCAAGGTGCATGGCAAGCTGCGCATCCATCCGGCGGCAGGCGGCGAAGAGTTTCTGGCGCTTGATGGCAAGACCTACACCCTGCGCGCCGGTCAAATGGTAATCTCGGATGACCAAGGCGTTGAATCGCTGGCCGGTATCATGGGCGGCGAGGTTTCGGGCTGCACCGACGCCACCACCGACGTGTTCCTTGAATCGGCATGGTGGGACCCGATTACCGTGGCCACCACGGGCCGTGCGCTGAAAATCAACTCGGACGCCCGCTATCGTTTCGAACGCGGCGTTGATCCGGCTTTCACCTTGGATGGGCTGGATCTGGCAACGCAGATGATCCTTGATCTCTGCGGTGGCGAAGCGTCGGATATTGCCGCAGACGGCGCCCCGATCGACACCACCCGCGCCTATAAACTTGATCCGGCCCGGGTGATCAGCCTTGTCGGCATGGACATTCCCGAAGCGGAACAGCGCCGCACACTAGAGGCTTTGGGCTTCACCCTGAACGGCAATATGGCAACCCCGCCAAGCTGGCGCCCCGATGTGCTGGGCGAGGCTGATCTGGTCGAAGAAGTCGCCCGCGTCGCTTCGTTGACCAAGCTGCAGGGTAAACCGCTGCCGCGTCGCCAGTCAGGCGTGCCGAAGCCGATCCTGACGCCGTTGCAGGTGCGCGAACGCGCCGCCCGCCGCACCATCGCGGCCTTGGGCTATAACGAATGCGTCACCTACAGCTTCATTGATCAGGCCGCTGCAACCCTGTTTGGTGGCGGCAGCGACGCGGTGCGGGTTGATAACCCGATCTCGTCGGAAATGACCCACCTGCGCCCCGATCTGCTGCCGGGCCTGCTGCGCGCAGCTGCCCGCAATCAGGCGCGCGGCTTTATGGATCTGGCCCTGTTCGAGGTTGGTCCGGCCTTCCACGGCGGCGAACCCGGCGAACAGCACCTGCAAGCCGCTGGCCTGCTGATCGGTGCAACTGCCCCGCGCGACCCGCATGGCAGCCGCCGCTCGGTTGACCTGTTCGACGCCAAGGCCGATGCCGAAGCGGTGCTGGCCGCCATCGGCGCGCCCGCCCGCGTGCAAATCAGCCGCAAGGCCGCGGGTTGGTGGCATCCGGGCCGCTCTGGCGTGATCGGGCTTGGCCCGAACGTCATGGCGACCTTTGGCGAAGTGCATCCGAAAGTGCTGCAAGCGCTGGATATCAAAGGCCCCGCCGTTGCTTTCACCGTGCTGGTGGCCAATGTGCCGCTGCCCAAGGTGAAAACCCCGACCAAGCCCGCGCTGACGCTGTCAGACCTGCAGGCGGTCGACCGCGATTTCGCCTTTGTCGTTGATAAGGGCGTCGAGGCGCTCACGGCAGTTAACGCCGCAGTTGGTGCCGACAAAGCCCTGATCGAAAGCGTCCGCGTGTTCGATCAGTTCACTGGCGACAAGGCAGAAGCCCAGATGGGGGCGGGCAAAAAGTCCATCGCGCTGACGGTGCGCCTGCAGCCGACCGAAAAGACCCTGACCGAAGCCGATATCGAAGCAGTTTCTGCCAAGATCATCGAAAAGGTCAGCAAGGCCACCGGCGGCACGCTGCGCGGCTAATCCGCGCCGCAACGTCACCTTTGTGTTTTTGGGGCGGGCCGCTAGGCTCGCCCCATGCATTTCGATTACATCATTGCCGGTGGCGGCTCTGCTGGCAGTGTGCTTGCCGCCCGCCTAAGCGAAGACCCGACCGTCACCGTCTGCCTGATCGAAGCAGGCGGTGCTGGGCGTGACATATTTATCCGTGCGCCCGCGCTGATTGTCGCCATGGTGTCGGGCCGCCCACCACTCCACAACTGGGCCCTGCACACCACGCCGCAACCCGCGCTGAACGGCCGGCGCGGCTTTCAACCGCGCGGCAAGGCTTTGGGCGGATCGTCCGCGATCAACGCTATGCTCTATATGCGCGGCCACCCCTCCGATTACGATGAATGGGCCGATCTGGGTGCGACGGGCTGGGATTGGCAAAGCGTGCTGCCCTATTTTCTGCGCGCCGAAGGCAACGCGCGTGGCACCGGCCCCTACCACAACGGCAGCGGCCCGCTGCAAGTGGCAGACCAGCTTTACCCGCGCGCCATCAGCCGCGCCTTCATTCGGGCCATGGCAGAGCTGCAGGTTGCCGAAACCTCCGATTTCAACGGCCCCAGCCAAGATGGCGCGGGCCTGTTTCAGGTCACGCAATTTCACCACGGCGCGCGCAAGGGCGAACGCTGTTCGGCGGCGGCGGCCTATCTGCATCCGGTGCTTGGCCGCCCGAACCTGACGGTGCTGACCCACAGCACTGCCGAAAAGATCGTGCTTGATGGCAAACGCGCCACCGGCCTGATCGTCAAACGCGGTCGCAAGCGGTTGCACCTGCAAGCCCGCCGCGAAGTCATCGTCTCGGCCGGGGCATTCGGCTCGCCGCAGCTTTTGCTGCTCTCGGGCATCGGCCCAGAGGCAGAGCTGCGCGCCCACGGCCTGCCGGTGCTGCATGCGCTGCAAGGCGTCGGGCAAAACCTGCAAGACCACATTGATTACACCATCAGCTACACCTCGCTGCGGCGCGATACCGTCGGGCTGAATCCGCGCGGCCTGTTGCGGCTTGCCAAAGCGGCGCTGCACTGGCGCAAAACCGGCGAAGGCCTGTTCGCCTCGCCCATGGCCGAGGCTTGCGCCTTCTTCCGGTCATCGCCAGCGCAACCGAAACCAGATCTGCAAATTCATTTCCTTATCGGTATTGTCGACCAGCACATGCGCAAACTGCACTTTGCCGATGGCTTTTCGACCCATGTCTGCGTGCTGCGGCCACAATCGCGCGGCACGGTGGGGCTAAACTCTGCCAACCCGGCAGCGCCGCCGCGCATAGACCCCGCGTTCTTGTCAAACCCCGCTGATATGGCCGCGCTGATGGCCGGAGCCCGCCTGACCGAAACCATGCTGCAAAGCCCCGAACTGGCGCCGTGGCGCGGCACCCGGCTTTACCCGCATGATGGTAGCGACGATGGCCTGCGCGCCGCCATTCGCGCCCATGCCGACACCATCTATCACCCCGTTGGCACCTGTCGCATGGGCCAAGACCCGCTTGCCGTCACCGCACCTGACCTAACAGTGCATGGGCTGGAAAACCTGCGCGTGGTTGACGCCTCGGTGATGCCGCGCCTGATTGGCGGCAACACCAACGCCCCCACCATCATGATCGCCGAACGCGCCGCAGACCTGATCCGCGGCACGGAGAGCCCCTAGCGTTTTGGTTTGGCTTTGGGCGAAAACCACGCCCCGATCCGGCCAAAAAAGCCGCCAGCGCGCGCCTTTGCCGCCCCGGCCTGCGCTTCGACGCCATCCCAGGTTTCTTCAACCTCTGCCACCGCCGGTTCAACCATGCGTTCCCAAAACTGCAGCCACATCCGCCGCAGCATGAACAGCCCATAGGCCAAAGCCAGCAGCACCACGATGTTCACATACGGAATAATCCGCACATCCGGCCCGGCTACCTCTTTCATCGACACCGCATTGGGGTAGATCGACAAGAACGGGAACCGCCAGCCATAATGCGTCACCGAAACCCATTTCGGCGCGGCCTCGGTCGATTTCAGATTGCCCGCCTCTGCCTGCAGGTTGGAACTGTCGTATTTGAAATACGGCGGCCATACCCAGCCGGTATCTTCGTTGCGATACACAATCACCGACCCGTCATCATAGGCCGCTTCGATAAAGCGGATGTCGCGCGTCACCGCACTTTCCGCCGTGCCGGTATCGGGCGACGCATAGGCCCAAGAGTTTTCACTCCCCACCGTCGTCATCCGGTTATAAGTATTTGTAATCCTGACAATATCATGGTGCGGCAGGGTGTAATGCAAAAACCCCGCCACAATCAGCACGACCAGAATTCGGAACGTCCATTTCACATATTTCCACATTCCCGCCGCTCCTTACTGATAGTTCACAAGATAGACCGTCACCGCCACCACCACCGCCGGAATGATGTAAACCAACCACAGCAGACGATGCTTCAGCCCGTGCTCATAGGCCTTCATCCCGTCCTCAATATAGGTATCGCGGTCGCCTTCGATACCACCGGCATCGAATTTCTTTTCCAACTTCTCGCGCCGGACTGATCGCGAATAGGTCGCGACCAGCACGTAAACCACGGTCAGGCCGATAAATCCGAAAAACGCCGTCCGCAAAATCGCAATCATCGCAGCCCCTCTCTGCCCAGCCAAAGCCGGGCTAAACCGGAATATTGTCGATCAACCGCACACCACCCAGCCAAGCCGCCGCCAACAGCCGCAGCGGTTGGTCCAGCGTGGCCGCAACATCCAGCGTCGCCGCATCGCGCAGCTCGATATATTCCACGCTGTCAAACCCCGCCGCCAGCACCTCGGTCCGGCAAGCGTCCAGCGCATCGCCACGCCCCGCCCGCAGCGCCAGCGCCGCCCGGCGCATCGCCGCATAGAGCGCCGGAGCCTTCGCCCGTGCGCCCGCATCCAACCGCGCGTTGCGCGATGACATCGCCAGCCCATCGGCTTCGCGCACGGTTTCACAGCCAACAACATCGACTGGAATGTTCAAATCGCGCACCAACCGCTGCACGACCTGCAACTGCTGCCAATCTTTCTGGCCAAAATAGCCACGATCCGCCAGCGTCATGCCAAACAGCTTGGCCACAACCGTCGCCACGCCATCAAAATGCCCCGGCCGCAGCGCGCCTTCCAATGGCTGCGCCACCCCCGCCACCGAAACCGTGGTGGCAAAACCGGCCGGATACACCTCGTCCGGCATCGGCGCGAAGATCACATCCACGCCTTCAGCCTGCAAAAGCGCCGCGTCCGCCGTTTCCGTGCGCGGGTATTTCAGCAAATCATCGGGGTTGTTGAACTGCTTGGGGTTGACGAAAATCGTCACGATCACCCGCGCGCAATCGGCCTTGGCCGCCCGCGCCAACGAAAGATGGCCGTCGTGCAGCGCACCCATCGTCGGCACCACGCCCACCACATCGCCCGCAGCTTTCCAGCCCCGCACCAAAGCGCGCAATTCGGCGACGCTTCGAACAATCTTGGTCAAGTCTTCGGCCCTTTCAACACGTCGGGAAACGAATGTTCCTCTGCCGGGAACTGCCGCCCGCGCACCTCGGCGGCATAATCGGCAATCGCCTCTAGGGCCATAGCGCCCAGTTCGGCATAGCGTTTGACAAACTTCGGCCGGAAATCGGTGAACAGGCCCAGCATGTCCTCCATCACCAGAACCTGACCGTCACATTGCACGCCCGCGCCAATGCCGATGGTGGGAATTTCCAACCGCTGGGTGATCCGCGCCGCCAAGCCCATCGGCACCTTTTCCAGCACCACCGCAAAGGCCCCCGCCGCCTGCACCGCCAGCGCATCTTCCATCACCGTATTGGCCTCGCCATCACGACCCACCACCTTATACCCGCCCAGCGTGTTCACCGCCTGCGGCGTCAGGCCAATATGCGCCATCACCGGCACCCCGCGCTTGACCAGAAACGCAATCGTTTCGGCCATATGCGCGCCACCTTCCAGCTTGACCGCAGGCGCCCCGGTTTCCGCCATCAACCGCGCTGCATTGCGATAGGCTTGCTGCGGGCTTTCCTCATAGCTGCCAAACGGCATGTCGATCACCGCCATCGCCTTGGTCAGCCCCCGCACCACGGCGCGGCCATGCAGGATCATCATCTCCATCGTCACGCCCAAGGTGCTGGGCATACCATGCAGCACCATCCCAACCGAATCGCCCACCAGTGCAATGTCGCAATGCGCATCCACCAACCGCGCACCCGGCGTGGTATAGGCGGTCAGCACCACCAGCGGCAGTTGGCCTTTGCGGCCACGAATATCGGGGGGCAGCACGGCGCGGCTGGGGGAGGTAGCACTCATCAGATCGGCTCCGCGATTGGTGTCGTGCTCAGCATATGGGCATAACCCCGCGCTCGCAGCAAGATTATTACGCTGCAACGCAGCGGCATCCACGGCTTGACCTTGGCCGCAGTTCCGGGCGCTATGACCCAAACCGCAATAAGACCGAGGCCGCATGTCCCTGTTAGAACGCGTTACCCGTGAAGGTATCACCCCCGAAGTCACCCGCCCCGCCGCCGAAAAGGTCATTTCCGGCGACCCAGTGCATACCACTTGGAACATCGAAGACCGCGACGGCTTACTTTGCGGGCTGTGGCAATCCACCCCGGGCAAGTGGCGCACCAGCTATAGCGAATGGGAATATGTCTTCATCCATTCCGGCCATTCGGTGCTGACAGACGAGGCCGGCACTCAAACCCACCTGCGCGGCGGCGACAGCTATATCATCCGCCCCGGTTTCAAAGGCACATGGGAGGTGCTGCAAACCACGCTGAAAGACTACGTCATTCGCGGCTAGGTGGCAAAATCAACCGCCCAGAAATGCAAACGGCCCCGCGTCACCGCAGGGCCGTTTCCGTATTGGTCATCAGCTGCAATCAGCCGTTGTTGCTTTCACCAGCCACCACAATCGGCGCGTCCGCCGCAGCGTCGGTTGCCGAAACTTCCGGTTCGGGCAGCGGGCAGTCGGCTTCGTCAATGCCCTTGCGCTTGCAGGCCGCAAGCCGCTTCTTTTCGGCCTTGGCCGCCAGTTTCGCCGCGTTCTCTGCCGCAATCGCGTCGGCTTCGGCCTTGGCAGCCTCTTTCTCTGCGAGCATCGCAATGTCGCGCTCTTTCTGGGCAATGGTTTCCGGCGTTTCCGGCACGGCACGACCCCAGGCGTCGTCCATATACGGGCCTTCGATCGCCACGCTTTCTTCCAGCGACCGCACCTTCACCCGCGTCCCCATCGGAATGCGTTCAAACAGGTCCATCGCATCTTGGTTGAACAAGCGGATGCAACCCGCCGAGGTGGCATGCCCGATCGATTCATTCTGGATGGTGCCGTGAATGCGGAACATCGAATCGCGGCCGTTGCGATACAAATACATCGCCCGCGCGCCCAGCGGGTTATCAAGACCGCCTGCCAGCCCGCCGGCATATTCTGCGTAAAGATCGGGGCGCGTGCGCACCATATTCGCGGTCGGCTGCCAGCTTGGCCATTTCTCTTTGCGGCCAATCACGCCCGAGCCACGGAACGACAGGCCCTCACGCCCCACCGCGATAGCATAGCGCAACGCCCGGCCATTTTCCTGCACCAGATACAGCTTGCGCGCAAAGGTATCGACAACGATGGTGCCGGGCTTGTCATCGGCGGTATAGTCCACTTCTTTTCGGGCGCGGTCGGCGCTCAGCAATTCGGCGGCAACCGGTTCAATGTAAAACCCGCCGTCCTCTACGCCCTCATAGCCGGGCACCACCGCAGGCGGTGGCGGCTCTTCTGTCTTTGGGGCCGCACAGGCGGCAAGGGTCGAAACGGCCAGAACGCCAAGCAGGCGAAGAATCGAAGTATTCACGGCAATAGACTCGGGCTGGGAAAGTTATCAAGCACCTAGACCCTGCAGTCCTGCATCCGTCAAGCCCTGCGAAAATGTTGAAAAAAGAAAAGCGCGCCGCGTTGTGGCCGCGCCGCGGCAATGTCGCATATCTTGTGCGCCACAAATATCTTTGTGCCGCCAAAGCGAAAGGGCCAGGAAAACCTGGCCCTTTGTATCTGTCAGATCGCCCGCCTTAGCCGACGACGTTGAAGTCCGGCCCGTAGGGGTATTTGGTAATATCTTCGTTACCATCTTCGGTAATGAACAAGATATCATGCTCGCGGTAGCCGCCAGCGCCCGGTTGGCCATCGGGAATCGTCAGCATCGGCTCCATCGAAATCACCATGCCCGGCTCCAGCACGGTGTCGATGTCTTCGCGCAGTTCCAGACCAGCTTCGCGGCCATAGTAATGCGACAGCACGCCGAACGAATGGCCATAGCCAAAGGTCCGGTATTGCAGCACCTGATGCTCTTCGAAGAAGGTGTTGATCTTGGCGGTAACTTCCGAACATTTCGCGCCCGGCACCAGCAGGCTCATGCCATACTCATGCGCGGCGACGTTGATCTCCCAGATGCGGCGGCTGGCCGGATCGACCTCTTTCACAAACATCGTGCGTTCCAGCGCGGTGTAATAGCCCGAAATCATCGGGAAGGTGTTCAGCGACAGAATATCGCCCCGCTGCAGCTTGCGGCTGGTCACCGGGTTATGCGCGCCATCGGTGTTGATGCCCGATTGGAACCACACCCAGGTGTCGCGGTATTCGGCATCGGGGAAGCGCTTGGCGATTTCCAGTTCCATCGCATCGCGACCGGCCATCGCGATATCCAACTCGCGCGCGCCTTCTTTCACCGCTTCGCGAATGGCGAAACCACCCACATCGGCGACGCCCGCGCCATGGCGGATCATCTCCAACTCGGCCACGGATTTCTTCATCCGCTGCGTCATGGTGCCAGCCGAAATATCAACCCCGCGCTTGGGCTTCAGGAAAGCGTTCAGCTTTTCCGATTGCACCAGCGTCATGTGATCCGCCTCGCAGCCAATCACGCGGCCTTCGCCGGTCACCGACAAGATCGCGCGCCAGTAGTTGTCGCGCTGCCAGTCGGTGTAGGTGATGTTGTCACCATGGCAACGGCGCCACGGTTGGCCCGCATCAATACCCGCGCTGATCGTCACGCTTTGCGTCGGCGTCACCACCAGACCATAGGGACGACCGAACGAGCAATACAGGAAGCCCGAGTAATAGGCGATGTTGTGCATCGAGGTGAAGACGCAGGCGTCAACACCATGCACCTCCATCAACTCGCGCAGACCAGCAAGGCGCGCATCATATTCCGACGCGGCGAACGGCAGCACGCGGTCGCCTTGGTGAAAACGGTATTGTTGCGGACGTTCCGTCATAATTCAGACCTCATAGCTGGGGTCCGGCCACTGCGGCACCAAGACCCCGAAAGGTCCCGGCGTACAGGACGAAAGCAGGCAAGCCTGCAAGCGGTGGGAAACTCCCTGTGACGACGCCATCGTCACGGCTCGGCCCCACGATAACCGCACAGCGCGCCGCTGTCTATGGCGGCAAACGACAGGCGCCGACCAGAATCGACACCTGCCGTCGGTTTTTGCCTAAACCGCCTTGCCCGCGAAATCCGCCGCCGAATGCCGCTCTGGCACCTGCTCGGCCACATCACCCCAGTTGCGGTTCACCAGACGCCCGCGTTTCACCCCCGGCCGTGCATCAATCGCATCGGCCCAGCGTTTGAGGTTCTTGTAGATCCCGACATCCAGAAACTCTGCCGAATTGGCATAGCTGCGGCCCAGCACCATGGCACCATACCACGGCCAGATCGCCATATCGGCGATCGAATACTGCGCCCCGGCAATATACTCCACCTCGGCCAAACGCCGATCCAGCACATCAAGCTGCCGCTTGGTTTCCATCGCATAGCGGTTGATCGGGTATTCAAACTTTTCCGGCGCATAGGCAAAGAAATGGCCAAAGCCGCCGCCCACAAACGGTGCCGAGCCCATCTGCCAGAACAACCAGTTCATCACCTCGGTCCGCTCTGGCCCGCTTTGCGGCAAAAACGCCCCGAATTTTTCGGCCAGATGCACAAGGATCGACCCGCTTTCAAACAGCCGCAGCGGCGTGTCGCCGGAATAATCCATCAGCGCCGGAATTTTCGAATTCGGGTTCACCGCCACAAAGCCCGACCCAAACTGCTCACCCTTGCCGATATTGATCAGCCAGGCGTCATATTCGGCGCCGCTGTGCCCTGCCTCTAGCAACTCTTCGAACAGGATCGAAACCTTTTGCCCGTTGGGCGTCGCCAGCGAATACAGCTGAAACGGATGCTGGCCCTTCGGCAGCGTCTGGTCATGCGTGGCCCCGGCGATGGGGCGGTTTATATTGGCAAACTGGCCACCATTGGCGGCATCCCAGGTCCAGACCTTGGGCGGAACATAAGGCGTGGAAGACATAGACAGATCCTTTGCGGGCGACATGCCCGGACAGACCAGAACCTAGGGGCGATTGGGCGCCGCGGCAATGCGGCACCCTTGCATCGACGGCAACGCTGCCCATCTACCCTATGCACAACATAGGAGTCTGGTATGCACTGCCCGA
Organism: Pseudorhodobacter sp.; assembly: GCA_024641255.1. Taxonomy (GTDB): domain Bacteria; phylum Pseudomonadota; class Alphaproteobacteria; order Rhodobacterales; family Rhodobacteraceae; genus Cypionkella. The sequence goes on along the minus strand of JAHEDL010000025.1, from coordinate 4,381 downwards.
TTGATGGTGAAACTTTGGTAATGGCGGACCGCAGCGGCGTCGAGATCGACTATTGCCCGAAATGCCGCGGTGTCTGGCTGGATCGTGGTGAGTTGGACAAGATCATCGAACGCAGCGCTGGGGCAGAGCCTGCCAAAACCGCGCCGCCGCGCGCCGCACCGGCCCATGCGCCCGAAGCCTCGCGCGGGGTTTACCGCGAAGACAGCCGCGACGATGACGACGCCTATCGCCCAAAGAAAAAGCGCCGCGAAAGCTTTCTTAGCGACCTGTTTGATTTCTAATCAAATCTTGGTTTGAACAACTACAGCGGGGCGCATCTTTGCCCCGCTACCCCGCCAATTGCAGCGCCGCCGCTTGGGCGAACGATGAATATGGCCAATCTTCGGGCCGCTCTGCCACGCCATGCCGCACCGGGTCCATCTGGCAGCAGCGCAGATGCAGATCATAATCAGCCTGATTGCCGATCGAATGCGCCCAATAGCCCCGCTGCCAGACGCCACGCTCTTGCTGGTTGATCTGGCTTAACCGCAGCGGGCGCTTCGGCAGCGCCGCCGTGAACCGCGATTTGATCAGCCGCCAGCGTGTCGCATGGTCAAAATCACCTGCGGGCAGGGTCCAGATCGTGTGCAGATGGTCCGGCAACACCACCCAAGCCTTGATCTGAAACGGCCGTTCGGCGCGCGTCAGCCGCACCGCTTGCCGCAAATGTTCGATCTGGGTGACCAGCACATCATCGCCGGGCCGTTGCAACGACACGGTGAAAAACATCTGGGCGGCGGGCGCGGTGGGGCGGCTATACTGTGGCATGGCCAAGACCTGCCATAGCTTTGGTTAACATCGCGTTACCGCGCATGAAAAAGGCGCATGTTTCCACGCGCCCCCTTGCCATTCTGCGCGGCTGTCTCCGGTCAAACCGACCGCGTGATCCCGCCATCCACCCGCAGGTTTTGCCCGGTGATATATCCCGCCGCATCCGACGCCAAAAAGCTGACGGTGCCGGCAATTTCCTCTACCCGGCCATAGCGCCCCATCGGAATACGGGCGCGGAACTCTTCCTTTTCCGGCAGCGAGTTGATGAAGCCCGGCAGCACGTTGTTGATCCGAATGCCTTGGGCGGCATATTTATCGGCGTAAAGCTTGGTAAACGCCGCCAGACCGGCCCGCGCCACCCCCGAGGTCGGAAAGGCCGGATCGGGTTCAAAGGTGGCAAAGGTGGTGATGTTGATAATCGACCCGCCGGTGCCTTGCGCTTCCAGAATCGGCGTCACCGCCCGAATGGGGCGCACCGCCGACAAGAAGTAAATGTCGATGCCCTGATGCCAACCCTCGTCGGTAATATCCAGCAACGCCGCACGCGGGCCATGCCCGGCCGAATTCACCAGCACATCAATGCGCCCGAACTTCGCCATCACCGCATCAACCAGACGCTGCACATCGTCGTTGCTTTGGTTCGATCCGGTCACGCCAACGCCGCCCAGACTTTCGGCCAAAGCCTGCCCTTTGCCCGATGACGACAAAATGCCAACCGCGAAACCATCCGCCGCCAGTCGCCGCGCCGCAGCCGCCCCCATGCCAGATCCGCCCGCCGTGATCACCGCAACCTTTTGCATTTTCGTGCCTCCAATGCTTTGCTGCAGCCTGCCACGCCCCCTTCGCATAGGAAAGCCCAACCATGCAGCCCGGTCCGCGCAATCTGATCACCGATGTTGTGGGCCTGCGGGTCGGCAATGCTCATGATGCCACCCTGCGGTCCGGCTGCACTGTGCTGACAGCCGATCACCCCTTTACCGCTGCCGTTCACGTCATGGGCGGCGCGCCCGGCACCCGCGAAACCGACCTGCTGTCGCCCGACCGGCTGGTGCAACAGGTTGATGCGCTTGTGCTTTCCGGCGGATCGGCCTTTGGCCTTGATGCCTGCTCGGGGGTGGCCGACGCCCTGCACGCCATGGGGCGCGGCTTTGCCGTTGGCCCCGCCCGCGTGCCGATCGTGCCCGGCGCGATCCTGTTTGATCTGCTGAATGGCGGCGCCAAAGACTGGCCGCGCAACCCCTATTACGCGCTTGGCCACAGCGCCCTGACCACCGCCCAACCCGATTTCAAAATCGGCAGCGCCGGCGCGGGCTATGGTGCCATGACCGGCACTTGGAAAGGCGGGCTTGGCTCTGCCTCGCTGGTGCTGACCTCGGGGCTAACGGTGGGCGCGCTGGTGGCTGTCAACGCGCTGGGGTCTGTCACCGTCAACGACGGCGCGCAGTTCTGGGCGGCACCGTGGGAATATAACGCCGAATTCGGCGGTTTGGGCATCAGCCCGCATCCCGCCAACCCCACCGCCCCAGTGCCGCAAAAACGCATGGGCGAGGCGACCACCATCGCCATCGTCGCGACCGACGCCACCCTGACCCAAGCGCAAGCACAGCGCATGGCCACCGCCGCGCATGACGGCATGGCCCGCGCCATCGTGCCATCGCATACGCCCCTGGATGGAGATTTGGTCTTCGCCGCCGCAACCCACGCCAAACCGCTGCAAGACCCGCTGACCGACACGTTTCAACTGGGCCACGCCGCCGCCATCTGCCTTGCCCGCGCCATCGCCCGCGCGATCTACAGCGCCACGCCGCAACCAGCCGATCTGCAACCCACCTGGGCGTCACGCCACCGCCGCTAGCCTACCAGCGGCCCAACGCCGCCTCATCCTCGTCGCGCGCGGCAACCCATTCGGCCCCGTCTGCCGACAGTTCTTTCTTCCAGAACGGCGCGCGCGATTTCAGGTAATCCATCAAAAACTCTGCCGCCGCAAAGGCATCCGCCCGATGCCGCGACGCCGTCGCCACCATCATGATCGCCTCGCCACCCGCCAACCGGCCATAGCGGTGGATCACCAGCGCATCGGCCAAAGACCACCGCACCATTGCCTGATCCATCATCGCAGCAATCGCCTTTTCGGTCATGCCGGGGTAATGCTCGATCTCCATCGCCGCCAGCGCGCCGCCATTGTCGCGCACCAATCCGGTAAAGGTCACCACAGCGCCGGCCCCCAGCACACCCGCCGCGAAAGCATTGCTTTCCGCGCCAAGGTCGAACGGCTCTGCCTGCACCTGCAGTTTCATCTCAGCCACCGGTCATCGGCGGAAAGAACGCCACCTCGCGCACCCCCGCCAAAGGCGCATCAAACGACGAAAGCTCTTGGTCCAACGCCACCCGCAACGAGTCCAGATCGGCAAAGGCCAATTCATACCGCTCTTCGCGGGCCACCAATTCGGCAATCAGATCACGCACCGTAACCGCTGTGGTGTCCAGCTTTTCCCGCGGCACCCCGATGCGTTCACGCACCCAAGCAAAGTATAACACGTCGATCATGTGTCTTCCCGCAAGAACGGCAGCGCTTTGCGGAAATACTCCAACCCGGTCATCGCCGTCAGCACCGCCGCCACCCACATCAGCACCAAGCCAAAATCGCCCGCCACGCTGGCGCAATCGCGCTTGCCACAGGCGCGGATCGGGTCGGCCAAGCCCTGCGCCACCGCATCGGCATACTGATCGGGCGTCATGCCATGCATCGCCACCCCGTTCAGATATTCCAACCCGGTGCCCAAAAACAGCACCGCAATCGCCACCATCTGCGCCGTGGTCTTCCACTTTGCCAGCTTGGTCACTTTCAGCAGGCCCGCCTTGGCCCCCAGAAACTCACGCAGCCCCGAAACGAAAACCTCGCGGAACAAGATCACCGTCGCGGGCAGGATCAACCAGGCATTCATCCCCGAATAGCCGGTCAGCACCATGATCGCGATCACCACCATCGCCTTGTCGGCAATCGGGTCCAGCATCGCGCCAAACTTGCTTTCCTGTTTCCACAGCCGCGCCAGATAGCCATCAAACCAATCGGTAATCGCCGCGCCGATAAACAGCGTCAACGCAAACCAATCCGCCCAAGGCCGCTGGAAATACAGAAACATCACCGCCACACCGGGGGCGGCCAGCAAGCGCAGGAATGTCAGCGTGTTGGGGATAGACCATCTCATGCGCAAAGTCGTAGCGTATCGGCGCAGGCGCGGAAAGCAGGATTTCCGACAAAATCGGCAGCAGAAAGCGGCAAGCCGCCGATAGCCTTACTCCGGCACCGGCGCCCAGATCACATCATCAATCCGCGGCGCACCGGTGGCCAACATCACCACCCGGTCAAACCCCATCGCAATGCCGCTTGCCGGCGGCATCAACGCCAGCGCCGCCAGAAAATCTTCGTCCAGCGGATAGCGTTCGCCGTAAACCCGCGCCTTTTCGTCCATCTCAAGGCCAAAGCGGCGGCGCTGCTCATCGGGGTTGGTCAACTCGCCAAAGCCATTCGCCAATTCAACCCCGCAGGCATAAACCTCGAACCGCTCGG
>JAHEDL010000466.1 GCA_024641255.1 Pseudorhodobacter sp. | reverse complement strand
GCAGGCAGTCGGCTATCCGGTGGATGACATGACGAAAACCTGGGGCAACGCTGGCCTGACCCCCGGTGGCGGCGATTGGACCAAGGGCTATAGCCCGATGTTCAAATACGAATGGGCGCCAACTTACGACGCGCTGACGAAATACGCGGGCTGCACCGATGGCAGCGCTTTCGACGGCGTGCTGATGGAATACGTCAACCCCACCACCAATGGCCCGGTGATGCGCACCATGGGGGCCAGCATGCAGATGCTGCGGCCCGGCGAACACACCAAGGCGCACCGCCACACCGGCAGCTATCTGTATCATGTCGCCAAGGGCAAAGGTCATTCCATCATCAATGGCAAACGCTATGACTGGCAAGAGCGCGACATCTTCTGCGTGCCGTCCTGGGCGTGGCACGAACATGTCAATGATCAACCGGGCGACGATGCCTGCCTGTTCTGCCTGTCAGACCTGCCGGTGATGCGGGCGCTGGGCCTGTATCGCGAACAGGCCTTTGGCGAAAATGGCGGCTATCAACCCATTCTCTAAGGATACCCTATGAAACTTGTAACCTTTCGCGCCTCTGTCGAAGATGCGGCGCGGCTTGGCGTGATTGTCGGCGATCTGGTGGTCGATGTTGCCGCCTTTGGCGATGCCTATGGCGAACCCTTGCCCGATACGATGCTGGGCCTGATCGACGCAGGCGCCCCCGGACTTGCCGCTCTGCGCGCTTGCCTAGATCGGGCCGATGGCAGCTTTCCGATTCACACCGCCACGGCGCTGGACAACGTAAAACTGCTGGCGCCGATCCCGCGGCCGCGCAAAAACATCTTTGGCATCGGCCTGAACTATGTCGAACACGTTGCCGAAAGCGCCGCCGCGCTGGACACCGCGAAAGATCTGCCGAAACAGCCGGTCATCTTTTCAAAACCGCCCACCACGGTGATCGGCCCAAATGACGCCATCGAACATAACGCCCAGATCACCCAGCAACTGGATTGGGAAGTTGAATTGGCCGTGATCATCGGCACCCGCGTGCGCCGGGTGCGCAAACAAGACGCGCTGCGCCACGTCTTCGGCTACTCGGTGATGATCGACGTGTCCGCCCGCGATAACCGCCGCGCCGGACAGTGGATCTTCTCGAAAGGCCAAGACACCTATGCGCCCTTCGGCCCCTGCATCGTGACCGCCGATGAAATCCCAGATCCGCAAACGCTTGATCTGTGGCTGACGGTGAACGGCGTCGAAAAGCAACGCTCGAACACCCGCCATATGCTGTTCAAGGTCGATGACCTGATTGCCGATATTTCCACCGGCGTCACCCTTGAACCCGGCGACATCATTGCCAGCGGCACCCCTGAAGGCGTCGGCGCAGGCCGCACCCCGCAAGAATGGTTGTGGCCGGGCGATGTGGTGGTTGCCTCGGTTTCAGGCATCGGCACGATCCGCCATCCTGTTGTCAACGCCACCCCCGAATGATCTTCATCTTGGCCTAAATATCCCGGGGGCCGTCGCATTGGCCCCGGCCAATGTGACATGCGGGGGCTGGCCCCCGCTGCTTGCCCGCAAAAGGAACGTCGCATGACCTTTACCGTCGCCGTCGCCCAGATCGGCTCTTTGCCCACCGATCCGCTGGCCACCGCCCACAAAGCTGCCGCCACCCTGCGCGAAGCTGCCGCCAAAGGCGCGCGTCTGGTGGTGTTTCCAGAGGCGCTTTTGGGGGGCTACCCGAAAGGCGAAAGCTATGGCGCGCCGATTGGGATGCGCAAACCCGAAGGCCGCGCCGCCTTTGCCCGCTATCACGCCGCAGCGATTGACCTTGATGGCCCAGAGGTCGCGCTGCTGGCAGAGGCGTGCAGCGAAACCGGCGCCTTTGCGGTGGTGGGGGTGATCGAACGCGATGGTGCCACGCTTTATTGCACCGTGCTGTATCTGGATGGTGCGAAAGGCGTGGTCGGCAAGCACCGCAAACTGATGCCAACGGCGGGCGAACGGTTGATCTGGGGCTTTGGCGATGGCTCTACCCTGCCGGTGTTTTCCACCGATCTTGGCACGATTGGCGCGGTGATCTGTTGGGAAAACTATATGCCCGCGCTGCGGATGCATATGTATCATCAAGGTGTTACGCTGTATTGCGCCCCCACCGCCGATGATCGTGACACATGGCTGCCCACCATGCAGCATATCGCGATGGAAGGGCGCTGCTTTGTGCTGACCGCGTGTCAGCACATCACCCGCGCCGCCTATGGCCCCGACCATGAAAGCGCGCTGGGCGATGATCCGGCCACTGTGATGATGCGCGGCGGCAGCGCCATTATCGGGCCGTTGGGCAAGGTGCTGGCTGGCCCTGATTTCAGCGGCGAGACCATTCTTTACGCCCAGATCGACCCGACCGAAGTGGTGCGGGCGAAGTTCGACTTTGACGTGACCGGCCATTATGCTCGGCCTGACGTGTTTCAGCTTTGCGTCGATACCAAGCCCAAGCTGGCCGTAAAGGAAGTCTGATGTACTGGGATCTTGAACAGGTCAGCGAACCGATCGCCTATAAATTGTTGGCGGCGACCGTCATGCCGCGCCCGATTGCCTGGGTGGTGACACAAGACGCCGCAGGCCGCACCAATGCCGCGCCTTACAGCTTTTTCAACGTCATGGGCTCGGCCCCGCCGACGGTTGTTCTGGGGCTGATGGGCGACGCGACGCGCGGCTTCAAAGATACCGCCAGCAACATCATGGCAACAGGCGAATTCGTGGTTAACCTTGTGCCTGAACGGCTGGTGCAGGCGATGAACATTACCGCCGTTGATGCGCCCGCTGGGGTGGATGAACTGGCGCTGGCGGGCCTTGAAACACTGCCATCGCTGCACATCAAACCGCCGCGGATCGCCGCAAGTCCGGTTGCGTTTGAATGTACCATGCTGTCATCGGTGGTGACCGGCCCGCATCAGTCCATCATGATCGGGCGGGTGCGGGCGGTTCATATCGACGACGCCTGCGTGTTGAACGCCGAACGCGCCCACATTGATACGCCCGCCTTGGATCTGGTGGCGCGCAGCTATGGCTCGACCTATGTGCGCAGCCATGACACCTTTGAACTGGATCGCCCTAAATGGGCCGACTGGTCAAAGTCGCATCCAGCTTAATGAATCGACAGCCATAAAGACGCCCAAAATTTTATCTAAGCCATTGTTTTGTATGGGGTCAGATGTCGTAGAGGCGGATTTTCTCGCCGAGTAACAAGGCAATTA
>JAHEDL010000462.1 GCA_024641255.1 Pseudorhodobacter sp. | reverse complement strand
GACAGCCGGAACGATAGCGCCAGCGAGCCCCAGATGCGGGGGGTGTTCACTTCGGTCCAGAGCGCCGGCAAACCGGCTGTAGCGCCCTTCAAAAGAAGGGCGCCGATGGGCAGCAGGACGACAAGGCTAAGCATGGTCAGGGTGATGCCCGCGCTTAGCCGCATGCCCGGCAACGGAGAGCGATTGATCAGCGGCCGCATGGTTATTGCGCCGTGTAGATCTGATCGAAGACGCCGCCGTCCGCGAAGTGGGTCTTCTGCGCTTCGGCCCAGCCGCCAAAGTGGCTGATGTCGACCAAATCAAGCGCGGGGAAGCGGGCCACGTCGGCCGGGTCAGCCTTGGAGGTATCCCAGCCACGGTAAAAGTCTTTGAAGATAATGGCTTGGGCTTCGGGGGTGTAAAGGAAGTTCAGATAGGCTTCGGCCAGTTTGCGCTGTTCGTCCGAATGGATGTTACCTTCGACCAAGGCGACAGGCGGTTCGGCCAGCACCGAAACCGACGGCACCACGATATCGAACTTGTCATCGCCAAGTTCCTGCAGCGCCAGATAAGCCTCGTTTTCCCACGCCAGCAGCACATCGCCGATTTCGCGCTGGGCGAAGGTGGTGGTGGCATCGCGTGCGCCTTTGTCCAGCACCGGCACATGGGTATAAAGCGCCTTCACAAAGGCCTGCGGGTCTTGACCGTTCTTTTCGGCCCAAGCCCACGCCGCCAGATAGTTCCAGCGCGCACCGCCCGAGGTTTTGGGGTTGGGTGTGATGACCTCTATGCCATCTTTCACCAGATCACCCCAGTCTTTGATCGCCTTGGGGTTCCCTTCGCGCACCAGAAACACAATGGTCGAGGTGTAGGGCGATGAATTGTGCGGCAGTTTGCTTTGCCAATCGGCAGGCAGTTTGCCTTCTTTGGCGATCTTGTCGATGTCGGCGGCCAGTGCCAGCGTGACAACCTGCGCATCCAGACCTTCGATCACGGCGCGGGCCTGGGCGCCAGATCCGCCATGGCTGGCTTCGATGCTGGGCGCTTCATTGCCGGCGGCGGTGTAGCTGGCGATGAAGGCCGCGTTCAGATCGCGGTAAAGTTCGCGCGTCGGATCGTAAGACACGTTCAGCAGGCTTTCGGCGCGGGCATGCGGCGCGCCCAGAACCAAAGCTGCGGTCAGTGCGGCCTTGGCCATTTTCGGCAGCCAGCGCAGCGGCGTTTTGCCCGGCACGCTGGCAGTTTGCGCCGAACCGGTGCTGATAAGGGTTTGTGCGGTAAACATTTTTGTCTCCTGAACAGTTTGCGGGGCCTGCGCGGTGATTTTGCGGGCCGGGAAGGGCAGGGCGGGCATCAGCCCAAGGATCGTGCCGGTCATTGCAAGGCGTAGGCGTCAAGCGGTTCGATGCGGGCTTCCCACAGCCGCGCGTCGCGGCCAGAGAGCAGTTCGATCACGGCTGCTTGCGGATCACTGGTGAAGACTACCACAGGACGGCCGCCCACACGATGCGCACGTCCGGTGCGGCGATCGATCAGCGAAACTTGGCAGGCGCAGCCCAGAGTGGCGGGCATCAAGCCTTGCCAGCCTTTGGTCTTTGCAGCGGATGCTTTGGTGGCGAACATCGCGATCTCCTTTCGTTTGCGGCAGGGCCGAACCCTGATGACTTAATAACGACAGGGTTGGTCGAGATAAGCAACGAAAAATTCACGCCTAATTTAGTCGCGTAAAGAGAATTTTATTCTACGATTCTGGGTATTGGAGCGGTTAGGCAATTTCTGGATGATGAAAGTTTATTGTAAAACAATAGCTTGTGGTTTTCGTGGAAAATTACACGACAAAAGCTATAGACATTTAGTAATTTATGCTGATCCTTGCTGCAGGCAACACAGGAGGCTGCATTGGACGACCTTGATCTGATCGACCGCAAGATCGTTGCACAACTTATGCGCGACGCGACCCTGCCAGTTGCGCAAATTGCTGATAAGGTTGGCTTATCGCAAACCCCATGCTGGAAACGGATCCAGAAGCTAGAGGCCAGCGGCATCATTACCGGGCGGGTGGCGATGGTTGATCCGCGCAGGCTTGGCTTTGGCCTGACCGTTTTTGTCGAGGTAGAGGCGCCCGATCATTCGGCGGAATGGCGGGCCGAGTTTACCAAGGCCGTCGAAGCTGTGCCCGAAATCATGGAAGTGCACCGCATGGCAGGTGAGATGGACTACCTGCTGCGGGTTTCGGTCAAGGACATGCAAAGCTTTGATGCGCTTTACAAACGGCTGACCGATGCGGTGCCGATCAAGAACCTGACATCACATTTCGCGATGGAGCGGATCAAGTTTTCAAACCTGTATCCGGTCGATACGCAACGGCACTGATCCAGGTTTGACGAAGCGCCACGAATCACAGGCATTCGCTTGCGCCTTTCAGTACTTTACGCCGTTAGTGGAATGATAATTAATGACTTTTCTGGCTTTTATTGATCCTTAAGGTCTTTGGCCAACACTGTGCGCACCGTTGATTCCGACGCATAAGAGGGCCGCTATGAAAACATTTTCGTTATTGGCACTGCTTTGCAGTGTATCCACTCCGGTCTGCGCATTTGCGGGCGAAGTCGATCCTAAGATTCTAGAATATATTGAGAAAAACTTGCGTCCAGTGATGGCTGACGCGGTGGTGCAAAGCGCGGTGAAACAGGCTAACGCGCAGCACGCTGGACTTGCTGAAAGCGATATCCTTGATTTGGACGCCCAGTGGCGCGATCAAGTCGGAAAGCCCGACCAACCCATTATCACGCCTGTGATGAAGTCGGATGCATCTGACGTGCTGCGCAGTCTGGTCGCAGGGTCGAATGGCGTGGCGACCGAAGTCATCGTGATGGATAGTCTTGGCCTTAATGTCGCGGTAAGCGATGTGACTTCGGATTATTGGCAAGGCGACGAAGCTAAATTTACCAACAGCTTTGCGGCCGGCCTCGACGCCATTGATGTCAGTGAGGTCGAGCTGGATGAATCTACGCAGACCTACCAGATGCAAGTTTCGGTCGTGATCCCCGATGCCGAAACCGGCGCTCCGATTGGTGCGGTGACAATCGGCCTGAATGCGGAAGCTTTCTAAGCCGCAAACAGGCGCATCGCTCCTACTTACCCCAACATTGGACTGTGGCCATGAGATTCTTTAACCTTCGTTTGAAGCGTAACTCCATCTTCACCAAGATCGCCGCGGTGATCTTGGTGGCGGTTGGCTTGGTCAGCGGCACG
>JAHEDL010000455.1 GCA_024641255.1 Pseudorhodobacter sp. | reverse complement strand
TGACGGCGTCAACCCTGCCACCCGCACCTGGCCGGTGCTGGGGGCCACCAGACCGGCAATCAGCCGCAACAAGCTGGTTTTGCCCGACCCGTTGCGCCCGACAATGCCGATGCGGGATTCGGTCAGCGTCAGATCCAGCCCCGACAGGATCACCTTGCCAGCAACGGCATAACCCGCGCCGATCAGTTCGATGCCTGTCTGCTTGCCCGCTGCCATGTCGCCTCCGTTGTCCTGACGGCTCTTATCCCGTCGTGCGGCCCCTTGCAAACCAAGCAAAAGGGCCACGGGGATTGCCCGCAGCCCTTCATCTTGGCCAAAATATCCCGGGGTGCGGGGCAGCGCCCCGCTCTGCCGGTGTTCAGGGCGCTTAGGGCTGACGTGCCGCCGCGACCGAGGCTTCCAGAATGTCCATTGCTTCGGCGAAATGCGCATCCGGGATGGTGATCGGCGCCAAGAAGCGCACGACGTTGCCGTAAACGCCACAGGTCAGCAGGATCAAGCCGCGCTTTTGCGCCTCAAGGCGGACGCGGGTGGTGAAGCCTGCGTCGGGGGCATGCGATTTGGCGTCGGCAAATTCCACCGCCACCATGAAGCCGGGGCCACGGATGTCGACGATTTCCGGCGTCACCGACCGGATCGCTTCCAGACGCTGCTTCAGACGGCCGCCCAATTCATTGGCGCGGGCGCAAAGCTGCTCTTCTTCAATCACGTCCAGCACGGCATTGGCGGCGGCGATGCCGATCGGGTTGCCGCCATAGGTGCCGCCCAAGCCGCCCGGATGCGCCGCATCCATCAGGCTGGCCTTGCCGGTCAAAGCTGCCAGCGGCAGGCCGCCAGCCAGACCTTTGGCCATGGTGGTCAGGTCGGCCGCAACGCCATAGCCTTCCATCGCAAACAGCGTGCCGGTGCGGGCAAAGCCGGTCTGCACTTCGTCGGCGATCATCACGATGCCATGCTCGTCACACAGCTTGCGGATGGCTTTCACCAGGTCTTTCGGTGCCGGATAGAAACCGCCCTCGCCTTGCACCGGTTCAAAGATGATCGCGGCAACGCGGGTCGGGTCCAGATCGGCCTTGAACAGCTTGGTGATGCCGGCCATCGCCTCATCGGTCGAAATGCCATGCACTTCTTGCGGGAACGGCACGTGATAGACGTCGGGCAGCATCGCGCCGAAGCCTTTCTTATAGGGGTCAACCTTGCCGGTCAGCGACATGCCAAGGAAGGTGCGGCCGTGGAACGCGCCGCCAAAGGCGATGATTGCCGAACGCCCGGTGGCGATACGCGCAACTTTGATCGCGTTTTCAACAGCTTCTGCGCCGGTGGTCACGAAGACGGTTTTCTTCGGAAAATCGCCCGGAACGGCGGCGTTCAGACGCTCTGCCAGACGGACATAATTTTCATAGGGCAGAACCTGGTGGCAGGTATGGGTGAATTTCGCCAGTTGCTTGGACACCGCATCCATCACCTTGGGGTGGCAATGGCCGGTGTTGACCACGGCGATCCCGGCCGCGAAGTCGATATAGCGGTTGCCCTCGATGTCCCAGACTTCCGAGTTCAGCGCCCGGTCGACATAGATCTGGGTCTGCACACCAACCCCGCGCGAAATGCTTTCATCCCGGCGGCGGGCAACTTCTGCGTTCTTCATGGCTTTTTCCTTGGTTTTGCCGCAGCTTACTGCATCAGATAACGGCTTTTGACGCGGCGCATTTGATCAAAGAAAGTGGCCTGCGGCAATCGGCCCAGAGCGGGTTTCGATAAGTCCAGATTTGGGCCGATTTCAGTCCAGCGCCATCCGCCACCAAACCGCTGCTAAATCTTGTTCACCAGTTGTTAACCCTAACCGGTCCAGACTGCGAATCGTGAATGAGGCGAGGCGTAAATGGCAACGGGTCTGCACACACCCCACACCGCAAGTCCCGCTTCCCAGGACGAAGATCCACTGCTGTGGCTTCGCCTCATTCGCTCGCGCCGGGTGGGTGCAACGACCTTTCACCGCTTGCTTGCCGAGCATGGCGATGTGGCGTCGGCGCTGGCCGCGTTGCCAGACATTGCAGCTGCCGCGGGCGTTGAAAACTATGCGCTCTGCCCATTGGAGGTGGTGCGGCATGAAATGGCACTGGGCCGCGCAGCCCAGGCGCGACTATTGCTTTGGGGCCAGCCTAATTACCCCAGCGCCCTGATGGATTTGCCTGACGCGCCGCCGGTGCTGTGGGCGCAGGGCCGTGTTGAACTGTTGACCCAACCGATGGTTGCCATGGTCGGTGCGCGTAATGCGTCGTCCTTGGGGCTTCGCATGGCGCGGCGGCTGTCCGAAAGCTTGGGGGCGGCGGGAATGGTGATTGTCTCGGGCCTTGCCCGTGGCATTGATGCCGAAGCGCATCAGGCCGCGCTGGCCACGGGTACCGTGGCGGTGCAGGCAGGCGGCGTTGATGTAGTCTATCCGCTGGAAAATGCCGCCCTTGCCGCCGAGATTGCCAGCAAAGGCTGCCGGATTTCTGAACAACCGATGGCAACCGCGCCGCAGGTTCGGCATTTTCCGCAACGCAACCGCATCGTGTCGGGGCTTGCCCGCGCGGTGGTGGTGGTCGAAGCTGCAGCCCGCTCTGGCAGCCTGATCACCGCAAAAACCGCGCTTGACCAAGGCCGCGAGGTGCTGGCGGTGCCGGGCCACCCGTTTGACGCGCGCGCCGCAGGTTGCAATCTGCTGCTGCGCGATGGCGCAACCCTGATCCGGTCTGCGCAAGACGTGCTAGAGGCGGTGGGGCTTGCCGGCAGCTTTGCCAAACCCGCCGCCGCCCTGCCACCTTTAAACCCTGCAGCAAAGCGCGCTGCCCCCCGCAACTCTGCCCCGCGCGCCGCTGACCCCGCGCCGGCGCTGCCCGATTTGCCCGGCCCGGTGCCACCGCGCCGCGCCTTGGCCGACGTTGCCAGCGTGCACAGCCTTATCCTTGCCCGGCTTGGCCCCAGCCCCCTTGCCGAAGACCAGTTGATCCGCGATCTGGCCATGCCGCCTGCAACGCTTGCCCCGGCGCTGATCACGCTTGAACTGGAAGGCCGGATCGAACGGCAATCGGGCGGGCTGCTGTCACGGCTTGATCCGACTTAAGGGGGGCTTTGCGCTTTCACATTGGTCCAAATATCCCCGCCGGAGGCTCCTGCTGAAACCACAGATGCCTCCGGCGGGGATATTTAGGCCAATGTGAAATCATCGGCCCTTCGACGGGCTTAAGCCTACGATAC
>JAHEDL010000442.1 GCA_024641255.1 Pseudorhodobacter sp. | reverse complement strand
AGCATCTTGGCTCTGACACCTTCCTCAAAGTTGCCGTCGCAGGCATGGAGCCGATCACCGTTCGCGCGGGCGGCGACTTGAACCTGCGGCCCGGCGACAAAATCGGTCTGGCACCGCAGGCAGGCAAATTGCACCGCTTTGGGCAAGACGGAAAGGCACTGGCATGAGACTGAATGGTAAAACCGCCCTGATCACCGGGGCCGCGCGCGGTATCGGATATGAATTCGCCCGCGCTTATATTGCCGAAGGTGCCACGGTCGCGCTGGCCGACATCAATGCCGAAGCGGTGGCGCAAGCGGCTGCAGCTTTGGGGCCAAAGGCCATCGGCATCCAGATGGATGTGACATCGCAAGCGTCGATTGACGCGGGCTTTGCGGCAGCCACCACCGCGATGGGTGGGCTGGATATTCTGGTGAACAATGCCGCGCTGTTTTCGGCAGCCCCCATCGTTGAAATCACCCGCGCCGATTATGACCGTTTGTTCGCAGTGAACGTCACCGGCACGCTGTTTTGCATGCAGGCTGCGGCAAAGCACATGATCGCCGCCGGAAAAGGCGGCAAAATCATCAACATGGCGTCGCAAGCCGGTCGTCGTGGGGAAGGTTTGGTTGCGGTCTATTGCGCCACCAAAGCCGCAGTGATCAGCCTGACCCAGTCTGCCGGTCTGAACCTGATTGCCAACAAGATCAACGTGAACGCCATTGCCCCCGGTGTGGTCGACGGTGAACATTGGGATGGCGTTGATGCGTTCTTCGCCAAATATGAAAACAAACAGCCGGGCCAGAAAAAGCGCGAAGTTGGCGCGGCGGTTCCCTTCGGTCGCATGGGCACTGCCCAAGACCTGACAGGCATGGCGATCTTTCTGGCAACGCCAGAAGCCGACTACATCGTTGCCCAGTGCTTCGGCGTAGACGGCGGCAACTGGATGGCATGACCATGAACACCGCGTCTCACACCACGTCATTGCCTGCCTATGATCGCAGCAAACTGACTGCGGGCATTGTTCATATTGGCCTTGGCAACTTTCACCGCGCCCATATGGCGGTGTATCTGGACGATCTTTTTGCCACAGGCCAAGGCCATGATTGGGCAATCTTGGGTGCCGGTGTTCGCGAAGGCGACGCCCGCATGCGCGATGCGCTTTTGGCGCAAGATTGCCTGTCGACGGTGATCGAACTGGACCCCAACGGCAAATCTTGCCGCCGCATCGGTTCGATGATCGGCTTTGTCGAAGTGCAGCCCGACAATGCCGCGCTGATTGCGGCAATGTCGCGCCCCGAAATCCGCATTGTGTCCCTGACCGTGACCGAAGGCGGCTATTTCATCGACCCGGCAACAGGGCAGTTTGACCCGACAGCGCCCGAAATCGTGGCCGACGCTGCAAACCCGCATCGCACCGCCTTTGGCGCGATTATCGCCGCCCTAAAAGCGCGCCGTGCTGCAGGCATCGCCGCTTTCACCGTGATGTCTTGTGACAACCTGCCGGGCAACGGCCATGTCACCGAAGCCGCCGTCTGCGGCTTGGCGCGCCTGTCGGACCCAAGCCTTGCCGATTGGATCAAGGCCAATGTCGCCTTCCCCAATGGCATGGTTGACCGCATCACCCCGGCCACCGGCCCGCGCGAACGCGCCATGGCCGAAGCCTTTGGCCTGCAAGACCCGGTGCCAGTCACCTGCGAACCGTTCCGTCAATGGGTGCTGGAGGACAACTTCCCCGCCGGCCGTCCGGCGCTGGAACAGGTGGGTGTCACCTTTACCCCGCATGTCCACGCCTATGAGGCGATGAAAATTCGCATCCTGAACGGCGGCCACGCCACCATCGCCTATCCCGGCGGCTTGATGGACATTGAATATGTCCACGAGGCAATGGCGCATCCGCTGATCCTTGGCCTGCTGAACAAGGTTGAACAAGACGACATCATTCCCACCGTGGCACCGGTGCCGAACACTGATCTGGCGGCGTATTATCGCCAAATCGTCGAACGGTTTTCCAACCCCGAAGTGGCCGATACCGAACGGCGGCTGTGTCTTGACGGGTCAAACCGGCAACCGAAATTCATCGTGCCGCCGCTGCGCGACGCGCTGGCTTCGGGCAGCAAGGCCGAAGGTCTGGCCTTGGTGTCGGCGTTGTGGTGCCGCTATTGCACCGGCACCTCTGACCGTGGCACCCACATCGCGCCCAACGATCCGAACTGGGATATCCTGCAAGCCAACGCGATTGCTGCGCAAGGCAACCCGCAGCTTTGGCTGGAACAGCGCAGCATCTACGGCGATCTTGCCGACCATCCCAGCTTTCCGGCCACCTTCGCCGCAGCCCTTGGCCGCGTGCGTGACCTAGGGGCCGAAGGCGCGATCCGTCACTATCTGGGCATGTGAACAAACCCTGTGCGGCGGCGCGCACTTCCCGAAAGCCGCGCCGCCCTTTATGTCTGATGCCAACAAAGGGGATCAGACATGACCGTCGAACTTGGCCTTGATACTTTCGGTGACGTAACCCAAACCGCAGATGGCAAAGACCTGCCGATGGATCAGGTGCTGCGCGATGTGGTGGAACAAGCGGTTCTGGCCGATCAGGTCGGCATCCATTTCATCGGCCTTGGCGAACATCATCGCCCCGATTTCGCGATCTCGTCGCCCGAGGTGATTTTGGGCGCAATCGCCAGCCGCACGCAAAACATCCGTCTGGGCACCGCCGTTACCGTGCTGTCGTCCGATGATCCGATCCGGGTGTTTCAACGCTTTTCCACCCTGAACGCGCTGTCGAATGGCCGGGCCGAGGTGATTTTGGGGCGCGGCTCTTTCACCGAATCCTATCCGCTGTTTGGCTATTCGCTGGAAGACTACGAACTTTTGTTCGAAGAAAAGCTTGATATCTTCGCCAAGCTGGTGCGCCAACCCAGCCTGACATGGTCTGGCCAGACCCGCACCCCGCTGACCAATCAAATCGTCTATCCGCCGCTTGGCCCGCAAGGGCTGACCACGTGGGTTGGCGTTGGCGGCAGCCCGGAATCGGTGGTGCGCGTGGTGCGGCAAGACCTGCAATTGATGCTGGCGATCATCGGCGGCGACCCGCGCCGCTTTGCCCCCTACATCGACCTGTACCACCGCGCCTGCGCACAACTGGAACGCCCGGTGCGCCCGATTGGCATCCATTCCCCCGGCTTTGTCGCGGCAACGGATGAAGAGGCACAAGAAACCCTGTGGCCGCATTACCAGACCATGTTTGGCCGCTTGGGCCGCGAACGCGG
>JAHEDL010000440.1 GCA_024641255.1 Pseudorhodobacter sp. | reverse complement strand
ATGCGACCATGCGCGGCCAAGGCAAGCTCCAACCCGCCACCCATGGCGCTTCCGTTGATAGCAACCACGACTGGCTTGGGGAAATTTTCTATTTGCCGACAAAGATCGGAAAGCTTGGGCTGCGCGGTTGGCTTTCCAAACTCTGAAAGATCGGCCCCTGCCGAAAATTGTGCGATGTCAGAGCAAATGACCACGGCATCAATCGGTCTGGGGTCGGCAACAACCGACGCCAATGCGGCAGACAACGACGCACGCAGATCGGCAGTCAACGCATTGACAGGCCGCCGCGCCATGATCAGCAGAAGCACCGATCCGCACAGCTCTTGCCGCACCGCCCCAGTCCCTGCCGCCCTGCCGTCCATACGCAGCCTCGCCGATCGCCCTGCAGCCATTAAGCGGATCGCCAAGGTGATTGGCAATCCCGCTTTGCGTCAGATGCAATTCACCAGCGAAAAACGCCGCCGCTTAAATCGGCATATTATCAAAATCAGCCTCGACCGCCGCCTCGTGCTTCAAACGATCGGCTTCGGTTTCGTTGTCGGCACCGGGGATAACCTCGGTCAAAGCCTGCATTTCAGCCAGCAGCACCTTCAGGCCCAAAGTCTGCCCGGCAACCACCGTTTCAACCATCTGGCCCGCCAATTCAGCCATGGGGTCTTTATCGCTCATCTTCCCCTCCTTTATGCCGCGCAATTGCGGCAGAATGGTGTGTAGGGCAGCACGTTCAGACGTTCCTCGCCGATATCGGCGCCGCATTTAACGCAGGCGCCGTATTCATCATCGGCGATGCGCTGCAATGCGGCTTCGATCATCCGAATTTCGAGCTGACCACTGACGCCCATGCCTTCCAGAACCTCATCGCCCTCGCGCTCGGTCGCAAGTTCTTCCCAATCGGCGGATTGATGCGAGTCAAGCTCTGTCTCGATGCCTTGCAGGCGGCCTTTAAGGTCGGCCAGACGTGCTTCAAGCTGCGCTTTGCGGGTGGAAATCGGGGTCATGAGGTCCTCCATCTACTGCATTCAGGCTATAGCGCAGCTTCAATGATGTCTTTGATACAAATCAATAGGCGGGTGCAGGTTGGGCCAAACATTCCCAGATTGAAATATATTCATATTGCGCTATCCTTGCAGCAGATTAGGAGTTCGCCATGCGCCCCCTTGTTCGTGCATTTTTCGACGAAGCGACCAACACAATCACCTACCTGGTCCGCGACCCGCAGGGCACTGCCTGCGCAGTCATCGATTCCGTGCTTGATTTCGACTATGCCTCGGGGCGGACCGACACCCGCTCGGCCGATGCAGTGATAGCAGTCATTCGTGAAGAAAGGCTTGATTTGCAATGGGTTCTGGAAACCCATGTCCATGCCGATCACCTGTCGGCCGCGCCGTATCTGCAAGAGGCTTTGGGCGGCAAGATCGGGATCGGCAACCGCATTACCGTGGTACAGGAAACTTTTGGCAAGGTGTTTAACGAAGGCACCCGATTTGCCCGCGATGGATCGCAGTTTGATCGGCTGTTTGCCGAAGGTGACAGTGTGATGATCGGTCAAATGCGCGCCGATGTGATGCACACGCCGGGCCACACGCCTGCCTGCCTGACCTATGTGATCGGCGACGCGGCCTTTGTTGGGGACACATTGTTCATGCCGGACTTCGGCACGGCGCGCTGCGATTTTCCCGGTGGATCGGCCGAGGTGATGTTTGATTCCGTGCAGCGTATTCTGGCGCTGCCCGACGATACCCGCATTTTTGTCGGGCATGACTACAAGGCGCCCGGACGCGAGGTTTATGCGTGGGAAAGCACCGTTGGGGCACAAAAAGCGCTGAACGTGCATGTTGGCGCGGGCCGAAGCCGTGCCGATTTCGTCGCGTTGCGCCAAAAACGCGATGCGACGCTGGCGATGCCGCGTCTTATTGTGCCGTCGTTGCAAGTCAATATGCGTGCGGGCCAGATGCCGGAACCCGAAGACAATGGCTTGAGCTATCTGAAGGTCCCGATTAACGGTCTGTAAACCTTGATCGGAGGATAGAATGATCTGGCAAGACTGGGCCTGGGGCTTTGCGGGCGGGCTGATGATTGGCTGCGCGGCCGCAATATTTCTGCTGTTCAACGGCCGGATCATGGGTGCATCGGGCATCATCGGGCAACTGATCGACCGGACCGGTCTGGGCAATTGGACCGAGCGCGTGGCGTTTCTGGCAGGGTTGATCGGTGTGCCGGCGCTTTTGGCTTGGGGCTTTGGCGGCAGCCAGACCAACCTGACCGGAAATTGGCTGGTGATCATCGTGGCTGGTGTTCTGGTTGGCGTCGGCACCCGGCTTGCCAATGGCTGCACCTCTGGCCACGGCGTTTGCGGTATCTCGCGCCTGTCACTGCGCGGGATTGTCGCAACCGTTTTCTACATTGTTGCGGGCGGCCTGACGATGGCCCTGCTGCGCCACGTTTTGGGGGTGATCTGATGCAGCGGCATGGATTTGCGTTTCTGTCCGGCAGTTTGTTTGGCGCGGGGCTTTTGGCATCGGGCATGACCAACACATTGAAAGTGCAAGGTTGGCTGGATGTGTTTGGCAACTGGGATGCCACCTTGGCCTTTGTGATGGGTGGGGCAATCTTGCCGATGATCGTGGCGTGGCAGGTCGCGAAGCGGCGGCAAGCTTCGTATCTGGGGCTGCCACTGCCGGCAATGCCGCGGCGTGAGGTCAGCGCCAATCTGGTGATCGGATCGGTGCTGTTTGGCATGGGTTGGGCATTGGCTGGGCTCTGCCCTGGCCCTGCGATGGCGTCGCTTGGCTTTGGCGGCCTGGGTGGTGTGGTCTTCCTATTGGCAATGGTCGGCGGTATGGTTGTGGCTCCGGCAGTGCGTCGCCGGATTGATCAAGCCGCACCCGCCGCCAGCCCGAGGAGCAAAATGGATATTCGCGCCCTAACCCCGAATTATGCTGTATCGCCACAGATCGACCCGTCTGATTTGCCCGCGATCAAGGCTGCAGGCTTTACCACGGTGATTGACAACCGCCCGGATGGCGAAATTCCGGCACATCTGCACACCGCGCAGATGCGCGCCGCAACCGAAGCCGCCGGCCTACAATTTATCGCCAACCCGGTGATCGGCGGCGCACTGACCATGGACAACGTGCGCATTCAAAGCGAAGCAATGGCCGCCGCAACTGGACCGGTGTTTGCCTATTGTGCAAGCGGCAATCGCTGTTCAATTGTCTGGGCGCTGATGAATGCCGGCAACCGTTCGAC
>JAHEDL010000431.1 GCA_024641255.1 Pseudorhodobacter sp. | reverse complement strand
GGCCAGCGGCAGAAACGCCGTGTCGCACAGCAGCAGCTTCGCGCCTGCATGGCCGAAAATATAGGCAACGGTTTCCGGCTCTAACCTTGTGTTGATGGTGTTCAGCACCGCACCACAGGCCGGAACGCCAAAATGCGCTTCGGCTTGCGCGGGGATGTTGGGCAGCAGGGTCGCCACAACGTCGCCGGGTTGAATACCGCGCTGCGCCAGCGCCGATGCAAGTTGGCTGACGCGGGAGGCATAATCGGCATAGCTGAGGCGGGTTGATTTCCACACCAGCGCCGTGCGCTGGGCAAAGATTTCCGCCGCGCGCTTCAGATGTGACAGCGGCGTCAGCGCCACAAAATTCGCGGCTGTTTTTTCAAGCCCGGACTCATCTGCCAACCAACCCATTGCTTCCCCCCGTAAACTTCGCGCGCAAGTGTCGCTTTCTGACGGGCAGTTTGCTGTGCTTCTGATCAGTTTGAAAGTCAGGAAACGATAGGACATGCTGTGACAGCGACCAAAGACCGCACCTTAGCCGCCGCAGGTTTCATATCTGTCTATGCGTTTATCATCGGCTTTACCGACAACTATGTGCGGGTGATCGCGGAAAATGCCGGGCTTTGGCAGTTTCACCTGACGCGCAGCATCGTAGCCTTGTCGGTGTTGGGGCTGGTGGCAATGCTGTTTCGGCGCCGGGTGCGGCCGGTGAACCTGCGCGCCGTGGTGGCACGGTCTGCCATTCATGGGCTGGCGATGGTAATTTACTTTGGCGCTTTGGCGTTTCTGCCGGTGGCCTTGGTGGCGGCGGGGCTGTTTACCGCACCCATCTTTGTGCTGCTAATTTCGCGCTTTGCCTATGGCCATGCCATTGGTCCGGTACGGATCTTTGCTGTCGCCATCGGTTTTCTGGGCGTCATTCTGGTGCTTGGCCCCGAAGCAATGTCGGGCGCATCAATCGCAGCCCTGCTGCCGGTGATCGCAGGCGCGATGTATGCGATGGGCAACATTGCCACGCGCGAATGGTGCCCCGAAGAATCCGCCGAAACCCTGCTGGCGGGTTTTTTCACTGCTCTTTTGCTGATTGGCTTGATTGGCATGACCATCCTGACGCTGCATCCCATCGCGGTGCCCGCAGGGGCCGATGGTTTCTTGCAGCGCGGGCCGGTGTGGCCCAACGGCGCCTTCTATTTCTGGACGGTGGTGCAGGCGGTTGGCTCGCTGCTTGGGGTCGGCATGATGATCCGCGCCTATCAGATCACCGATGCCAGCCGCGCCAGCGTGTTGGAATACATCATTCTGCCCGCGTCGGCGTTCTGGTCATACGTGATCTGGGGGCAAACGCTGCAGCCGATGGCGGTGCTGGGCATGGGGCTGATCGTAGCCGCCGGGTCGATGATCGCGTTGCGGGCGCGGGCCCAAGAAGCGCCGCTTGCGGCCAACTAGTCGCCGACCGCTTCGCGCCAATGGCGGCGGCACAGCGAAACATAGGTTTCATTGCCGCCGATCACCACCTGTTCGCCCTCCTTCAACGCCCGCCCATCCGGGCCGCGCCGGATCACCATGGTGGCCTTCTTGCCGCAATGGCAGATGGTGCGGACCTCGCGCATTTCATCGGCCCAAGCCAACAGCGCCGCCGATCCGGGAAACAGGTTGCCCTGAAAATCCACCCGCAGGCCATAGCACATAACCGGAACGCCCAGATCATCCACCGCGCGCGCCAGTTGCCAGACCTGCGCTTTGGTCAAAAATTGCGATTCATCAATGAAAACGCAGGCAACCTTGCCCTGATCAAAGCGCGCTTTCAGCTTTTCAAACAAATCATCGCCGGGCGCAAACGTATCTGCCGCTTCGCCAATGCCGATGCGGCTGGCAATTCGGCCTTGGCCAGCGCGGTTATCAAACTGCGCAGTGATCAGATAGGTGTCCATCCCGCCTTCGCGATAGTTGTGCGAGGCTTGTAACAGCGAGGTCGATTTCCCCGCATTCATTGTCGAGTAGTTGAAGTACAGTTTGGCCATGGGCCGATCTAGCCCATGGCCAAAGCCCCTTGCAAGGGCGATAAACGACCGCCGATCCCCGCATCGGCCGTCCTTTCCCGTGGCACGAAACTTGTGCCTGAACATACGCACAACCGACCGATACGTCGGGGGAGTGCTGCACACAGTCCAACTTGTTACGCGCCAAACTGGCAAACTGTTAAGACGGGCCCGCCACACGACTGCAACAAGCAGCAGTATATGTGCCCAAACAGGGCTGGCGCGCGGCGGACCCCCACCCAAAACCAGCGCTGGGGACGCTGGCCACTCGTTACAGTTCCGGCTACCCGGAACACCTTTATCAATGACAAACCCTTACTGGCGCATTAATGGGAAAACATAAATTGAATTCCCCCAGGGCATATTTCCCGGCGTATTTTAGTCAGTTAAGGCGCAGCATGAGTATCGAGAGCTATCTCAAGAAACATTCCGAAGCACTGGTCAAAGACGTGGGGATCGAGGCCGCTTGCCAGATGACGAGAAAGTCAAAGGCAACGCTGGGCCGCTATTACTCTGATGCTGACGAACATGGCGATCGGTTCATGCCGATTGACGTGGTCGCGCTGCTCGAGGCTGGCGCGCGTTTTCCACATGTCACGGCGGCGTTGGCCGACCTGCGCGGTGTGACACTGAGCTATGATGGTGAAAAGCGCAATGCGGCGACCAAGGGGATCAATCAAGACGTGGTCACCTTGGCGCAACGCTTTGCGATGCTGATGTCAGAGTATAATTCTGCAATCGGCGATGGGGTGATTTCGGTCAACGAAGCCAAGCGGATGCTGCGCGAAACCTTGGCAATCCAACAGGTTCTGTTGGAAATGAAACTTAATCTGGAAGAAGAGATCAGCTGACCCGCACCAAGGCGGGTCAGCCAGTGTTTGCTTACGGCCGGCCGGTCTTGGCACGCGGCTTGGCAGCATCGCTGCGACGCGGGGCAAAGCTGCCACCTGCCGGTTTTGCGCCTGCCGGTTTGCCCGCAGGTTTTGCGCCGGGCTTGCCGGGGGCCGCGCGCTGCACGGGTTGCGACCCGGCTTTCTGGCCGCCACGGTTGGTCGGGCGCTGGCCACGATTCTGGCCGGGCTTCGGCGCTGCCGCAACCACTTCGGCCGCCCAAGGCGCACCGCCAAGGATCGGCAGCGGCTTCTTCAGCAGCTTTTCAACGGCTTGCAATTCGCCCATCTCTGCCGGAGCACAGAACGCAATCGCGGTGCCTTCCTTGCCGGCCCGCGCGGTGC
>JAHEDL010000410.1 GCA_024641255.1 Pseudorhodobacter sp. | reverse complement strand
GATTTTCACCGGCGTGCCGGATCTGCGCAAAGTGTTCGAATCTGCCAAGATCCGCCGCCAGAACGGGCAGGGCACCCTGCTGTTTGTTGACGAAATCCACCGTTTCAACAAAGCGCAGCAAGACGGTTTTCTGCCCTATATGGAAGACGGCACCATCCTTCTGGTCGGTGCTACAACGGAAAACCCCAGTTTCGAACTGAACGCCGCTGTGTTGTCGCGCGCGCAAGTCATTGTTTTGGAACGCCTGACGCTGACCGATCTGGAACGGCTGGCGCAACGGGCGGAAAAAGAACTTGGCCGCGCCTTGCCGCTGAACGGCGAGGCGCGTGAAGCCATGATCGAAATGGCCGATGGCGATGGTCGCGCATTGCTGAACCTGATCGAACAGGTCGCGGCGTGGCGGTTGGACAAACCATTGACCCGCGATCAACTTGCCACTCGTCTGATGCGCCGCGCCGCCAAATACGACAAGTCGGGCGAAGAGCATTACAACCTGATTTCCGCCCTGCACAAATCGGTGCGCGGCAGCGATCCTGATGCAGCGCTTTACTGGTTCGCCCGCATGTTGGAAGGCGGCGAAGATCCGCGCTTTCTGGCCCGCCGCATCACCCGCATGGCCGTGGAAGACATCGGCCTTGCCGACCCGCAGGCGCAGCAGGTTTGTCTGGAAGGCTGGCAAACCTATGAACGGTTGGGCAGCCCCGAAGGCGAGTTGGCCTTGGCGCAGGCGGTGGTCTACCTTGCGCTCGCGCCGAAATCGAACGCCGTCTACACCGCCTACAAAGCCGCCCGCGCCGCCGCGCGCGACACCGGCAGCCAGCCGCCGCCGCTGCACATCCGCAACGCCCCGACCAAGCTGATGAAAGACATCGGCTATGGCGCGGGCTATGCCTATGATCACGATGCCGAAGATGGCTTTTCGGGGCAGGATTACTTTCCCGAAGCGATGAAGCGTCCGATCTTCTACGCCCCCCCCGAGCGTGGATTCGAACGCGAATTGAAAAAGCGCATCGACTATTTCAGCAAGCTGCGTGGCAAACGACAGGGCGGCTAACCTGGGTTGGCGCTTGCGGCCGACTGCGGACGCTCCGCGGGGGATATTTTTGCCAAGATGAAGTTGCGGGGCGGTCTGCGTGCCGTGATTGCGGCGATGGATCGGAGAGGAACCGTTGACAAATCTCGCGCCCGCGCCCAAGGAAACTTGATGATCTGGACTCTGATACAAGTCGCCCTTGGTGGCGCTATTGGCTCGTCGCTGCGCTATCTCTCGAATGTCGGGGCGATGCGGTGGTTCGGGCCGAACTTTCCTTACGGCACGATCTTCGTCAACATCCTTGGTTCTTTTGCCATGGGGGTGCTGGTGGTATTTCTGGCGCATAAGGGCGGCAACCGTTTTGCGCCCTTGCTGATGACCGGCGTATTGGGTGGCTTCACCACCTTTTCGGCGTTTTCGCTGGACAGCTTTACCCTGTGGCAGCGCGGCGACAATCTTGTCGCGCTTGGCTATGTGCTTGGTTCTGTCGTTCTTTCCTTTAGCGCGCTGATTGCCGGCGTTTACCTGACCCGGGAGGTTTTCGCATGAGTGGCGTGAAAATGATGACCGTTTCCGCCGAAGACGGCGAGCAGCGTCTGGACCGTTGGTTCAAGCGGCGGTTTCCGCATGTGACGCAAGGTGCCGTCGAAAAGATGTGCCGCACCGGGCAGGTTCGGGTGGATTCGGCGCGCTGCAAGGCGTCTGATCACGTTATTCCCGGCCAGACCATTCGTATCCCGCCGCTGCCCGACGCCGAAGCGCCGTCGCGTCCGCGCGCCGGTGGGGTTTCGCCCGCCGATGCCAAGATGATTCAAGACGCGGTGCTGTGGAAGGATGAGCATATCATCATTCTGAACAAGCCGCCGGGGCTGCCGTCGCAGGGCGGGTCGGGCCAAGGCGACCGCCATGTTGACGGTCTGACCGAAGCGCTGAAGTTCGGCTACAAAGATCGTCCGAAGCTGGTGCACCGGCTGGATAAAGACACCTCTGGTCTGCTGATGCTGGCGCGCACCGACCGTGTGGCGCGGGCGTTGTCCGAAGCCCTGCGGCACCGTTTGACGCGCAAGATCTATTGGGCCGCCGTTGCCGGCGTGCCACATCCGCGCAAAGGGTCGATCAAATATGCGCTGATGAAAGCCCCCGGCCATGGCCGCGGCGGCGAAGGCGAAAAGATGATCTGTATTCACCCGGCGAAGGTGGCGGACTACCCCGACGCCAAGCGGGCGCAGACCGATTATTTCGTGCTGTGGTTCTTGGGGAACCGCATTTCCTGGATGGCGCTTGAACCCGTCACCGGCCGCACCCACCAGCTGCGCGCGCATATGGCCGAAATGGGGCATCCGATTATTGGCGATGGCAAATACGGCACCTCTTCGACCGAGAATATGGGCGATGGCTGGGGCGCGGGCATTGGCGGCGACATCAGCCGCAAGCTGCACCTGCACGCGCGGATGCTGTCGTTTGAACACCCGATCACCAAGAAGACCATGACCTTCACCGCGCCGCTGCCTGAACATATGCAGCGGACGTGGAAGACCTTGGACTGGGGCGAAAACGATGTGCCCGCCGACCCGTTCGGGGGCTTTGAATGAGCGCTTGGAAGGCAAAACGGTTTTGGCAAGCGGCCAGCGCCGAAGCCTGCGAGGGCGGCTTTACCGTGCGGCTGGACGGCCGGGCGGTGAAAACTCCGGCGCGGCGGGCTTTGGTGCTGCCCACCTTGGCAATGGCCAAGGTGATTGCTGCCGAATGGGATGCGCAGCAGGGGTTGGTCAAGCCTGACACCATGCCCGCCACCCGCGCCGCCAATTCGGCGCTGGATAAAGTCGCCGAACAATTTGACGAGGTTGCGGGCTTGCTTGCGGCCTATGGCGAGACCGATCTGCTGTGCTATCGCGCCACCGGTCCGGCGGCTTTGGTGGCGCGGCAGGCCGATGGTTGGGATCCGCTGTTGGCCTGGTGCGCCACGACGTTGCAGGCACCGCTGACTGCGACGGCGGGCGTCATGCACATCGACCAACCCGCAGCATCGGTCGCGGTTTTGCGCGATCTGGTGCATGGATTTACCCCGTTTCAACTGGCCGCTGTGCATGACCTGATCGCGATTTCGGGGTCTTTGGTGCTGGCGCTGGCCGTCACGCGCGGCCGTCTGACGGTGGAACAGGCGTGGGACTTAAGCCGAATCGATGAAACCTGGCAGAACGAACAGTGGGGCGTCGACGACGAAGCGGCCGCCCTAGAAT
>JAHEDL010000406.1 GCA_024641255.1 Pseudorhodobacter sp. | reverse complement strand
GCAGGGCGGCAGATAAGCCCGCAAATACGGTTGAACCCGTCCCTCCGAACCCCTACTTAACCAGCAACCTTTCCTAAACCCGGACCCGACGATGGAAATTTTCACCGCCGCAGGCCTTTACGCGCTGCTGCAAGTCATGATGATCGACCTTGTGCTGGCGGGTGACAACGCCATCGTCATCGGGCTTGCCGCCGCCGGATTGCCCAAGGATCAGCGCACCAAAGCCATCCTTGTCGGCATCATCGCGGCAACCGTGCTGCGGATTTTCTTTGCGCTGATCACCACCAAACTGCTGGGCATCGTCGGGCTGCTGCTGGCGGGCGGCATCTTGCTGCTGTGGGTGTGCTGGAAAATGTGGCGCGAACTGCGCGAAGGCCACGCCGATGAAGACCGCGCCGAAGAGGCGTTGACCGGGCAGGATCTGAACGCCGACGGCGTGGTTGCCGGCGGCGCCCCGCGCAAAACCTTTGGTCAGGCCGCGCTGCAAATCGTGCTGGCCGACGTGTCGATGAGCCTTGATAACGTGCTCGCGGTTGCCGGTGCTGCCCGCGAACACCCAACCGTGCTGATCATCGGCCTTGTGCTGTCGATCGCCTTGATGGGCCTTGCTGCCACCTTCATCGCACGCCTGCTGAACAAGCACCGCTGGATTGCCTATGTTGGCCTCGGGATTATTGTCTATGTCGCGCTCAAGATGATGTGGGAAGGCTGGCACGAAGTCGCCCCGCATGTGCTGACGATGCTGGGCTGACCCCCGGCACCATCGCACCGCCCAAAGGCCGCCCTTCGGGGCGGTTTTTTCGTTTCTGGGGGCGAAATTTCAACGCTGCATCGGTTACGTCTGTTGACGCTCCGCGGGGGATATTTTTGCCAAGATGAAGCTGCGGCCCTTCATCTTGGCAAAAATATCCCCGCCGGAGGCTCTGCGCCAGCAACCCGCGCCGCGGCCCATTTTGCGTGATTCATAAAGAATCCGTTAAAATGAAGGTATTAAGGCGTTGATTTGAAATGATATTAAAAGGTCCCGAGTTGGGACCATGCCGATTTTCAGAACCGATCCGGCAGATAAGGCGTCAAATCCAGCTCCGGCGCGCGCTCCGCAACCACCGCCGCCACCAGCCGCGCCGTGATCGGTGCCAGGGTCAGCCCGATATGGCCGTGCCCATAGGCGTGGATCACATCAGCCCCGCCCCGGCTTGGCCCGATCACCGGCCGCGAATCCGGCATTGATGGCCGGAACCCCATCCACTCCCGATCCGGCGCGCCCAGATCCGGAAATATCGCCCGCGCCCCTTCGACCAGCTTTGCAATCCGGTGCGGCGACGGCGGTGCCGTCAACCCGCCCAGCTCCACCGTGCCCGCCACCCGCAACCGCCCTGTCATCGGACACAGATAAAACCCGCGCGCCGTCGGGCAACTGGGCCGCGTCAGCCGCGGGGTCGGCATATCCCATTCCACATGATAGCCGCGCTCAGTGTCCAGCGGCACCTTGTCGCCCGCTTGCGCGGCCAAAGCGCGGCTATGTGCCCCCGCCGCCAGAATGACCTTGCGGGCATGCAAGCGCAGCCCCGGCCCTTCGATGATAACGCCGTCAAACTGCCGCGTCAGTTGTCGTGCTTCGGCCTGAATATAGTCCGCCTTGGCTTGAACCGCGGTGGCCAGGCTGCTGACCATTGCGCCGGGATCGTTCAGGAATACTGCCTTGGGAAAGAACGCAGCACCGCCTTCGACGGACGGCAGGCCGGGCTCCATTTCTGCCAGTGTTTCGGGCGAGATCAGGTCGACGGTGATCCCCAGGCCGCGCCGAAATGCCATGTCAGCCTCGGCGGCGCGAAACGCGGCTTTGCTTTCATAGATGTAAAGACAGCCGCGGCGTTGCAGGATTTCTGCGCCGCCAATACGGTCTGCCAACGCCTCCCAGCTGGGGCAGGCATCCGCAACCAGGGCTGCAATGGCTGCAGCGTTGCGTTTTGTGGGGCCTGGTAGCGATTGCAGCGCAAAGCGGGCGAGCCATGGCATCAGCGCGGGCACGGCCGCGCGCCGGACGGCGAGGGGGGAGGATTTGTCGAACAGCAGCGATGGCAGGTTTTTCAAAACATCGGGGCTGCCCACCGGCATCACCGCATAATCCGCAATGGTGCCAGCATTTCCATAACTCGCCCCCATGCCGGGGGCTGCGGGGTCAATCAGCGTAACGTCACGCCCTTCGGCAATCAGGGCTTCTGCAATGGCAAGGCCAACGACCCCCGCTCCGATCACGGCGATTTCGGTGGTAAGATGTTTGCTCATTCCAAAGTCCGACAGAAAGAAAGGTGCCTATCGGAGCGGTCGCGCCCCGATAGGCAAGGCGGTTACATGCAGGCATCAAACAGCGCGCGGGTGTTTTCGCGGGTCATCACCACCGGATTGCCGCCGCAGGACGGGTCTTCCAGCGCCATATCGGTCAGCATGTCGAGGTCTTCGCGCTTGACGCCCATAGCTGTCAGGTTGGCCGGGATGTTCAGCGTGCTGCGCAGGTCCATGACCGCCGCGCGGAAGCCGTCAAAACCGCCTTTGATGCCAAGATAAGCAGCAGCAGCGTTGATCCGATCTTCGATGGCGGCGCGGTTCATATCCAGCACCATCGGCATGACAACGGCGTTGGTGGTGCCGTGGTGGGTGCCATAGACCGCACCAATCGGGTGGCTAAGCGAGTGAATCGCGCCCAGCCCCTTTTGGAACGCAACAGCGCCCATGGCGGCGGCCGACATCATATGCGCGCGGGCATCCAGATCGTTGGGGTTGGCGTAGACTTTCGGCAGGTTTTCAAACACCAACCGCATGCCTTCCAACGCGATGCCTTGCGACATCGGGTGGTAGAACGGTGACGAATAGGCTTCGAGGCAGTGAGCAAGCGCATCCATGCCGGTGCCTGCAGTGATGAATTTCGGCATGCCGACAGTCAGCGCCGGATCGCAGATCGTTACCACCGGCAACAGCTTTGGATGGAAGATGATCTTTTTCTTGTGCGTCACAGAGTTGGTCAACACCCCGGCGCGGCCAACTTCCGAACCGGTGCCGGCGGTGGTGGGCACAGCGATGATCGGCGCAATCTTGCCGCCATCGGCGCGGGTATACCAGTCGTCGATGTCTTCCAGATCCCAAACCGAAAGATCGGCGCGTTGATGCGCCATCAGCGCGATCATCTTGCCCAGATCAAGCGCAGATCCACCGCCAAAGCAGATCACGCCATCATGGCCGCCAGCCAGATATACCTTGATGCCGTCGGCCATGTTG
>JAHEDL010000386.1 GCA_024641255.1 Pseudorhodobacter sp. | reverse complement strand
TGATGGGCTTGCTGGAGTAGGGGCAGGCGGCGTTTTCGGCGTGGGTGCCATCGACGGGCCGTGCGGTCAGCGGCACCGGGCCGGGCCATGGGCGGCGCGGATAGTCGCGGCGGTAGAAATCCTGGTCGGCGCCATCAACCATGCCCATGGCGCGCCAACGCCGGAACGACGGGTGCGCCAGATGGGCCTGCACATAGGCCATGGCTTGCGGGCCGACCGGCAGATTGTAGGTGGCGATGCGGGTGGCGACGGGGGCGAAAAACGCGTCCGCTGCGGAATAGTCGCCGCAAAGCCATGTGTCAGCGCCGGTTTGATCTTTGGCCCATTGCCACATTTTTTCAAGGCGTTGCAGATCATCCAGCACCTCTTGCGGCGGGTTGCAGGTGGTATAGCTGACGCGCAGGTTCATCGGGCAATGGTTGCGCAGCGCGCCATAGCCCGCGTGCATTTCGGCAGCCAGAACCCGGGCGACGGCGCGGGCTTTGGCCGACTTGGGCCACAGGCCTGCATCGGGATGGCGGCTGGCAAGTTCTTCGGCAATGGCGATGGTTTCAGGCACCACGGTGCCATCGGGCAGGCGCATGGTGGGGGCGGTTTTGCCGGGGAAGAAGTCTTTCAGCAGGTTCGGCAGTTCATCACTGTAAAGTCGGGCGCTGTGCAGCTTTACCGGGATGTTGAAAGCATCAAACAGCAGCCAGCCACGCAGGCTCCAACTGGAATAGGCGCGATCACCGATGACAAGATCGTAGGGGGTGGCGTGGTCGGGGGCGGACATTTCAGGCTCCATCTGGCGAAACCGCAGGCTAGGCGAAAGCGACGGCGGCTGAAAAGCGGTGATTTGTGCGGCAGGCCATCACGCAATGTGATGCGTTCAGAAAAGATTTATTCTATATTTATCTTATTATCGAAGTGATCTGATTTTTCTTTTGCCGCGTATCTGTTTTTAGACCGCGCGCCGCTGGGCCAAGGCAGATGTGCCAAGGCAGAAGCCGGGTGCTGCGGCATTGGGGGATGCCATGGCGTTTGATGGACCGACTGACCAAACCCTTTCGCGGCAAGCGCGGGCCGCCGAACTGCTGGACGCCGAGACAGAGGCGCGGCTTGCCTATGCATGGCGCGATCAGCGTGACGAGGCGGCGCTGCACCGGTTGATTACTGCGTATATGCGGTTGGCGATTTCGATGGCGGCGAAGTTTCGCCGTTATGGCGCACCGATGAACGATCTTATTCAGGAAGCTTCGGTTGGCCTGATGAAGGCGGCGGAAAAGTTTGATCCCGACCGTGGGGTGCGGTTTTCGACCTATGCGGTGTGGTGGATCAAGGCCAGCATCCAGGATTATGTGATGCGGAATTGGTCGATGGTGCGCACCGGCAGCACATCGGCGCAGAAGTCTTTGTTTTTCAACCTGAAGCGGGTGCAGGCCAAGTTAGAGCGCGAGGCGGCTGCCTTGGGCCTGACCTTGGACCAGCACCAGTTGCGCGCCAAGGTCGCGGTCGAGATTGGCGTTTCGATCGCCGAGGTCGAGATGATGGAGGGGCGGCTGGCCGGTTCGGACGCGTCGCTGAATGCCACACAGGCCAGCGATGACGAAGGCCGCGAATGGATTGACGCGCTGGAAGATGACGGCCCGCAGGCGGCCGAGCGGGTCGAGGCGGCGCATGATCAGGCGCGGCTGCGCGAGTGGCTGCTTGCGGCGATGCGGGGTTTGAACGCGCGCGAACGCCATATCGTGACCGAGCGGCGGTTGCGCGATGCGCCGCGCACGTTGGAATCGCTTGGCATCGAGATGGGTTTGTCGAAAGAGCGTGTGCGCCAGCTGGAGGCGGCGGCCTATGCCAAGCTGCGCAAG
This sequence comes from Pseudorhodobacter sp., assembly GCA_024641255.1. Classification (GTDB taxonomy): domain Bacteria; phylum Pseudomonadota; class Alphaproteobacteria; order Rhodobacterales; family Rhodobacteraceae; genus Cypionkella. Next base: position 1,451 of record JAHEDL010000386.1, on the reverse strand, counting down.
TCTTTGGAAGCGCAATCAACCGAGGTGATGGCGTTTCTTTAATCCGTTGATGTTGGGCGGCGGCCCCCCTACACCTAAGGCAGGTTTAGCAGGGGGCGGCGATGCTGGCGAACAAGCGGATTTTGCTGATCATTGGGGGCGGGATCGCGGCCTATAAATCGCTGTCGCTGATCCGGTTGCTGAAGGGCGCGGGGGCGAAGGTGACGCCGGTATTGACCCGGGCGTGCGCAGAATTTGTGACACCGTTAAGCGTGAGCGCTTTGGCGGGCGAGAAGGTTTATACCGAGCTGTTCGATCTGACCGATGAGGCCGAGATGGGGCATATTCAGCTAAGCCGGGTGGCGGATCTGATTGTGGTGGCGCCGGGGACGGCGGATTTGATGGCAAAGATGGCGGGCGGGCGTGCCGATGATCTGGCCTCGACGCTGTTGTTGGCCACCGATACGCGGGTTTTGCTGGCACCGGCGATGAATGTGCGGATGTGGCAACACGCGGCGACGCAGCGCAATCTGGCGCAGTTGCGCGGCGATGGCGTGCTGTTCGTCGGGCCGAATGACGGCGAGATGGCCTGTGGCGAATTCGGGCCGGGGCGCATGGCGGAACCCGAAGAGATTTTTGCGGCGATTGCGGTGGCGCTGGGCGGCGGGGTGTTGGCGGGCAAACATGTGCTTGTGACATCAGGACCGACGCATGAACCGATTGATCCGGTGCGCTATATTGCCAACCGGTCTTCGGGGGCGCAGGGCACGGCGATTGCGGCGGCGTTGCGCGATTTGGGGGCAAGGGTGACGTTTGTGACCGGCCCTGCCACGGTGCCTGCCCCCGACGGGGTGGCGGTGGTGCGGGTGGAAACGGCAGCCGAGATGCTGGCGGCGGTAGAGGCGGCGCTGCCCGCCGATGCGGCGGTGATGGCGGCGGCGGTGGCGGATTGGCGGGTGGCCAATGCCGGGGTGCAGAAGATGAAGAAAGACGGCTCGGGCCGCGCGCCAGCTTTGGAATTTGACGAGAACCCGGATATTTTGGCGCGGGTGTCGCGCGGCCAAAACCGGCCCGGTTTGGTGGTGGGTTTTGCGGCGGAAACCGAAACTGTGGTGGAACATGCCAGCGCCAAGCGGTTGCGCAAGGGCTGCGATTGGATCGTGGCGAATGATGTGTCGCCTGCCACTGGCATCATGGGTGGGCGCGAAAACGCAGTGACGCTGATTTCCGACGCCGGGGCCGAGGTTTGGCCGCGCATGGCCAAGGATGCGGTGGCGCGGCGGTTGGCCGAGCGGATTGCGGCGGCGCTGCAAGCGCGGTGAGTGGGTGCGGTTTGCGCCCTTTGTTGTGATCGTGCGGCGGGTGCGGGGGCAGGAGCCTCCGGCGGGGATATTTAGACCAAGAGGATGGGCATGGCGTTGGTTGTTCAGGTGATGTGGGAAGACTGGGCGGACCGCAGTTTGCCGCTGCCG
>JAHEDL010000384.1 GCA_024641255.1 Pseudorhodobacter sp. | reverse complement strand
CTGCGCCGCGTCGTCTTCGGTGAGGCAGCTTCTAGGCAATCAACAAATCACCCGCAAGACCAAAAACGCAGTAACACGTCATTTAATCGTCACAACCAACGTTTATTGACGAAATCTGTAAGCCAAGATGGTGCGTCAAATCCGGCTTCCCGGCAAAACACCCTCATTCGTCGGCGATTCCCCGCAAGAATCGGGGAACGCTAGGGAATCGGACGGTTGGAATCGCTCAGACTGATTCCAAAACTCTCCGCCACGCAGTCAGTTGCCAGGAAGAACCTCCGCAAACTGGGCGGAACCGGCCCCTAAAGCTTTGGCACCCAGACCCGGTATCGGCCCTGACCAGTGATCTCACGCAGCAGGCCCCGACTAACCATCACATCAAGATTGCGCTGCACCGACGACCGACTGGCACCGAGCTGCTTTTCCGCCAAAGCCGCATTGACCGCAGGCAGCGCCAGAAACAGTTCAACCAGCGCCTTGGGTGTTTTGCCAGACAGACCAGACAGCGCGGCATGCGACGCGGTCTGCCAATGCCGCAGGTGATCAAGCTGCATAAGCGCGCCCAGCAGACCACGCTCTGCCGCCTGCAGCCAAGCCGCCACCTTATCTAAGGCAAGCGGCCCCGCCATGCGCAGACGCGACCGGCCCAATGGCAAGAACAGCGCGCCGCCGCGACCAGAACTGGCCGCCAGACGCGCGCCCAAAACCGCCGCCTCTATATCCGTGCCCGCACCGCCCTGCCCGACGACACCCCAAACATGAAACAACAGCGCCCCGCGTATAATAGGGTGCAGCTGCGATGCCCCTGCCATCGCCTCGGAAAGTTCGGCAATCATGCCGGCGTCATCCTCGGCGTTTCGCCGTCCAAGTTGCGCAACAATATCCGCAGCCGTCGCGGCCGAGGTCAAGCGGGGCGCGGTAAGCCTGCGAAACGCCCAAGATCCGCGCATCAGCGCCTGATTGTCGTCCTGCAGCCCGGCCAGATGCATCTCCATCCAAAGCGCCAGACGATCCGCGGCGATTCGATCTCCGATGCCCCAGCTGAACTCTTCCACCTCTTTCAGCGCCAAATGCGCAAGCGCGCCTGCGCCCATCTGCAACAGCCGTTCATCCAGCGCGCCAAACAACTGCGCCACCTCGGCCAAAGCGCCGGAATGCGCCGCCTGCGCTGCCAGCCAGTCATTGGGTTCGAATAGCTTGCGCTGATCAGATCGGGGCAGCGGCGCAAAGCCGGTATCATCCACCGCTTCTGCATCAAGAAACCACAGGTCGTCTTCCGCCGCCGGATCGGCATCGTAAAGACCCGGCCCAAGATCAAGCGAGTCGGCGTCATCAGTCTGGATTACATGCTTTCGCGCCATAGACGCAGTAATCACGGATTTCGCCGCATCCTGCAACGCCAAGCCAAGGCAGACCGATACGACGGCGCGAATAGCGTCCCTTCATATACTTTATATATAAGCAAAGCCGCATTCCCCCACGACAACACGATTTCGCAGCTGCGCTTACGGCAAAATGCGCTGCTAAATACTCATGCAGCAACGACAAAACTCCCATCACGCTGCACAGGCACATTCGCTGATAAGGTGCCAATTTGCCCGCCCGCCGCGCACGCAACCTGAAACCCACCTGCGAATCCACTAAAACTGCCGCGTGTTTAGGCGCTGACTCGCCGACGATCAGGCTATTGTGACTGCGCCCCTCTTGACGCCAACGCGGTAAGTGCGCAAATGCGCCGCAAAACAAGGGGTTGATCGGTAGCTAAAGGTAAGGTGCGATCATGCGGCAAGTTTCAAACTGCTCGACTTTGCGGCAGTGGGGGTTGGCGCCTGATCAAAGGTCAAGCATTGCAGGATTTGCATAACGGTTTTGCACCTGCAGCATAAACTGTTGCATGGCGAAATTAGCGTAACCCTGCCACTTGTGCGTTTCTACGAAATGGAGTCTCAAGCCATCATGACGCTGGTTCCGACGCGTTCTATTCTGCCTTCCCGCCGGTTCGTTTTGGCGACAGGTGCGGCCCTGCTTGCCTCGACCGCTTTGGCGGGACGTGGGCGCGCGCAAGACACCGCAGCACCGGCTGCGGCACCCGTGGCAGCGCCGACTCCGTTCAGCTTTGACATGTTAAGCGATGAAATGAAGGCACTGTCGGTGCAACCGCATCAGGCCGCCCCGCGCCCGACCAGCTTTCTGGATCAACTGACCTACGACGACTATCAGATGATCCAGTTCAAGGATGCCGCCGCGCGCTGGACGGCTGACGACAGCGATTTTCGGATTTATGCCTTCCACATGGGCTGGCTGTTTGAAGAACCCGTGCTGATGTTCGAAGTGCAGAACGGCACTGCGGTGCCGATGCAGTTCTCGACCGATGACTTCTTCTATCAAAACGGTCTTGCGGCCCGTGTGCCCGAACATGCCGAACTGCCGGGCGTTGCGGGCTTCAAGCTGAACGCGCCGCTGAACCGCGCTGATATGTTCGACGAAGTTGTCGCCTTCCTTGGCGCGTCGTATTTCCGCGCTTTGGGCCGTGGCAACGCCTATGGCCTGTCGTCGCGCGGTCTGGCAATCAACACCGCCCACCCCGAAGGCGAAGAATTCCCGCGCTTCTCGCGCTTCTATCTGGAAAAGCCCGCACCCTTCGCACGCGAAGTGGTGGTCTATGCCGCGCTGGAAAGCGCAAGCTGCACCGGCGCTTACCGCTTTGTGATCCGCCCCGGCGAAGAAACCGAAATGGATGTCACGGCGCGCCTCTATTTCCGCACGGCCGTGCAGGAAATTGGCGTGGCCCCGCTGACCTCGATGTTCTTGTTTTCCGAAAAGAACCGCGCGTCGTTCGATGATTACCGCCCCAATGTCCACGACAGCGACGGTCTGCGGATCTGGCGCAATGATGGCGATGTGATCTGGCGGCCGCTGAACAACCCACCGCGCCTGACCGGGTCGTTCTTTGTCGAAGAAAATCCGCGCTCGTTTGGCTTGTTGCAGCGCGACCGGGCTTTCGAATCGTATCAAGACGCTGCCGCACATTACGAAAAGCGTCCGTCTTTGGTGATCGAACCTGCGGGTGAATGGGGCAAAGGCGCGGTGCGTCTTGTCGAAATCCCGACCGAATTGGAAGCAAACGACAACATCGTCGCGTTCTGGGTGCCCGAAGCCCCGGTTCAGGCTGGCGAGATGCGCGAATTTGCCTACCGCATGCGTTGGGGCATGATGGAACTGAACTGGAACGAAGATCTTGCCTTCGTTTACGAAACCCGCGCGGGCGTTGGCGGTGTTTCCGGTGTTGAAAACACCGACGGCA
>JAHEDL010000007.1 GCA_024641255.1 Pseudorhodobacter sp. | reverse complement strand
TCGGGAATGCCCGTCAGCAACGACCGCGTCAGGATTTTGAAATCGGACCGCACGCGGTTAACCAATTCGGCCATGATCATACCGTCAACCAGACCATGCGGGTGGTTTGCCACCACAACAAGCGGGCCGGTTTTCGGAATCAGCGCGATTTCTTCGTCGGGGGTATCAATCCTGATCCCCATTTGCTTGATGGCCTTGGGCCAAAACGGCGACCCGAACGGCGCGCCAGAGCGTTCAAAATCCCGGATCAGACGCAGCAAAGTCACCTTTGCCGTCGTCCATTCAATTGCCCGAATGGTGCCCGCCTTGAATGGGTTCGAAAAGGTGCCGGCATAGGAAAGCCGCCGCATGTCATATTTGCGGTCACTGCCAGCGACTTGCGCGGCACGGTTTGTCTGTGGCGTATCTGTCACGAAGCCTAAGCCTTCCCCGTCGCGCCTCAGAACTCTTCCCCGAAGCGATTGGCCACCAAAGCCTGAAGCGCATCGGCAAGTGCCGCCGCCTCCGCTCCGCTGGTTGTGACCTCAATAGAGGTTCCGCGCGAGGCTGCCAACATCAAAAGCCCCATGATGCTGTCGCCCGACACGGTCATGCCGTCTTTGCTCACCTCGGCGGCGGCATCGAAGGCTTCGACAACCTCTACAAATTTGGCTGACGCGCGGGCATGCAGACCCTTTTCGTTAACGATGCTTAGCATGCGTGCGGACATGTTACGCGCCCCCGCCCAAATCCAAAGAGTTGATATATTTCCGTCCCGCCTCCAAGGCGGCGGCCACCGCTTCGGCAATCGGCAGTTCGCGCGATTTTGCCAGCTTGATCAGCATCGGCAGGTTCGCGCCGTACAAAATCCGCCGCTCAGACGCGGCGCAGGCCATCAGCGACAGGTTAGAAGGCGACCCGCCGAACATGTCGGTCACCATCACCACGCCCTTTCCCTGATCAACCGCATCAGCGGCGCGACAGATTTCTTCCTGCTTGGCAGCGCGGTCATGCACATCTTCAATCGCAATGGCGCGCATACCGGGCTGTGGCCCGACCACATGCTCGACCGCGGAAAGATATTCCCGCGCCAATCCGCCATGTGCCACGATCACGATACCGATCACGCGCCCGCTACCCCTTCAAGAACCGGCGTTGCCGCCGCTTTGCGTTCTAATTCCCGGTGACGTTTTGACACCGGCCAGCCCGCTTCCGCAAGCACTTTGCCAAGTTTTTCTGCAACTGCAACAGAGCGATGCTGCCCACCGGTACAGCCAAAGCCAATCGAAAGATGCGCCTTGCCCTCTTCTAGATGTGCAGGAAGCAGCATCAAAACAAGATCCTGCAACCTTTGGAAGAATTCGGCAAACCGCGGGTCCGCCGCGATATAGGCCGCAACATCGGCGTCACGGCCATCAAGGTTGCGTAAACTTGCCTGCCAGTGGGGATTTTTCAGAAACCGGCAGTCGAACACCATGTCCAGCCCGCGCGGAATTCCACGTTTATAACTAAAGCTTTGCAATGAAACCGCCATATTCGCGGCCTCGCCCCGGTCAAACCACTTGGCAATTTCGGCCTTCAGGTCATGCGGCGACATTTCCGATGTATCAATCAGATGGTCCGCGCGCACCCGGATCGGTGCCAACAGATCAATTTCGCGCGCGATCCCTTCGGTTGGCGTTTCCATTTGCGCCAAAGGATGCCGCCGCCGCGTTTGCGAATAGCGCCGGATCAACTCGCTGACCTCGCAATCAAGGTAAATCAGCTCCAGCCCGATGCGCGGATCGCGGGTCAGCGTGTCGATCAATTCGATCAAGGCGGTTGCGTTGAAGTCGCGGTTGCGCACATCAAGGCCCAAGGCAATCGGACGCCCCAAGGATGGCCCGTCAATCAAGCGCGGCACCAGACTAAGCGGCAGGTTGTCGATAACCTCAAAGCCGATGTCTTCAAGCGCGTGGATCGCCGTCGATCGCCCCGCCCCGGACGGCCCCGTCACCAAAACAAGCTGGTGCTCTGCTGCCGGTTCTTGCTGCCCCTTCACGCTTGGCCATCCTTATTGCTGCCGCCCGCCCTTGAGATAGCACAACAACGCGGCAGGGAAATGGTTACCTTGCGACGCGCGCACCAACTCTAGCGGTGTTCCCAGCAATGTGAGCGTCCGGTTCGGCGGAATGCGTTCGGTTTCCGGCTGCGCCAGATCGACGGCAAGCACCAATTTCGCGCTTGGCACCGGGTCAGCGCGCAAGATGCCCAGACCGCGGGCCTCGATCAATCCGGCGATGCTTGCCGGACAGCTGGCCACCAAAGCATTATCTTCAAGTTGCACTAGGGTTCGATCATCGGCAACAAGCCGGGCGCCCAGCGCCATAAGTTGCAACGCCAGCGACGACTTTCCAGTGCCCGGTGGCCCCAGAATCAGCAGCCCGCGCCCGTCCACCGCCACGCAACTGGCATGAAAAATATCGCCCGCCATGGTCGCCGTTACACCGGCAAGCCAACAACAAACCGCGCGCCCAGCGGTTCGGAGGTCGGGTCGGCATTGGTCGGACGAATGTTTTCGGCCCAGATCACGCCGCCATGCGCCTCGACAATCTGCTTTGAAATTGACAGCCCAAGGCCCGAATTATTGCCGAAATGCGTTGGCGGACGATCAGAATAGAACCGCTTGAACACCTTGGTCAGCGCCTGTTCCGGAATGCCCGGCCCGGTGTCTTCGACAACGATCAGCACGCGGTTTTCACGCCGCCGCGCCCAGACCCGCACCGCATCGCCGTCTTCACAGAACGACACGGCGTTGGTGATCAGGTTGACAAAAACCTGCGCCAAACGTCCCTCTAGCCCGTGAATCTTGATTTGATCAGCCGGGAAATCCGTAATGAATTCAACGCCCTTTTCCCGCGCCTGATCGCCCAGATAGTCGGTCAGATTGGTCAGCGTTTTCACAAGGTTGAACTCTTCTTCCTCTTCTTTGACCAGCTCGGAATCCAGCCGCGAGGCGTTGGAAATATCTGACACCAGCCGATCCAGCCGCCGGACGTCATGTTCGATCACGTCCAGCAGTTTTTCGCGATGCTCTTCCTTTTTGACCATCCGCATCGACCCGACAGCAGAGCGTAGCGATGCCAGGGGGTTCTTGATTTCATGCGCCACATCGGCGGCGAACTGTTCATTCGCGTCAATCCGGTCATAAAGTGCGGCCACCATGCCGCGCATCGCAACCGACAAGCGGCCAATTTCATCGGGCCGGGCAGCAAGATCGGGAATTCGCACCCGACCGGGCGACATTTTGCGCGCGTCGCGGTCGCGGCCCAATTCGGCCGCCGCCGCAAGATCAGATAGCGGGTTGGCAATGGTAGAGGCCAGCACCAATGAAAGGCCAACCGACACCAGCAGCGCAATCACGAACATCTGCAAGATTTGCTCGCGCTCATAGCGCACCAACCGGTCAATCTCGCCTTCGGCAGAGGTCAGCACCACAGCGCCAATCACCCGGCCAGCCTGCACCGCCGGGGTTGCCACCGAAAACTGGGTGCCGCCTTCGGTGCCACGACCGGTGTTAACCGCAGTCTCGCCCGCCAAAGCCTTGCCATACAGCGACCGTGCTACAGACTCGCCATTCGCGGCGGCGTCCTTATTACCGCCCGCGCCCAGCAACCCCGAAACAGCATCCCAAATTGTGTTGAGAAAATCGGTGATCACGGTCTGGCGGACATCGCGCTGCGACAGGCTGCCGACCCGCGGTTTGCCAATGCCGCGCGCCACCAGATTGCCTTGCGGGTCAAACAGAAAAACTTCGACCCCCGGCCCAATTCCCATGCCGTTGATCGCATCGGGCAGCTTGCCGTCAACCATTGCCGCTGTTTCGACAACATTCGCAATCAGTTGCGCTTCGGTGACCAACCCATGTTCGCGCTGCAGCACCAGGCTGTCGCGGAACGGATTCATGAACAATACGCCCGCAACCAGAATGACCAACGCCATCAAGTTGAACACGATGATCTTGCGCGCCAAGGGCGAGCGGTTCAGCGAAACCAAGCCACGCCGACCGCGCCCTTCGCTCAGCGCGCTGTCGGCGACGACCTCGGGGGACACCCAATCTTCGCCCAACAGCACCTGCCCCGACGGCGCCGGAGTTGCATCTTTCATCGTGATTTTCTGCGCTGCTGTCATTCTTCGTTATAACGATAGCCGATGCCGTAAAGCGTTTCGATTGCAGAAAATTCTTCATCAACCGCCCGCATCTTCTTGCGCAGGCGCTTGATGTGGCTGTCGATGGTGCGGTCATCTACATAGACTTGGTCATCATAGGCCACGTCCATCAACTGATCGCGGCTTTTCACAAAGCCCGGCCGTTGCGCCAAGGCCTGTAACAGCATGAATTCGGTCACGGTCAGCGACACGTCCTGCCCCTTCCACCCCACCGAATGGCGCAGCGGATCCATGCGCAGATGCCCACGCTCCATGATCTTGGTTTCTTCGGTCACGGCCACTTCGCCGGTGGTGATCGCATCATTGCGTCGCAGCAACGCGCGAATACGTTCAACCAGAAGGCGTTGGCTGAATGGCTTCTTGACGTAATCGTCTGCCCCCATCCGCAACCCCAAAACCTCATCAATCTCGTCATCTTTCGAGGTCAGAAAGATCACCGGCATGGTGGTTTTCTGCCGCAGTCGCTGCAGCAAATCCATCCCGTCCATGCGCGGCATCTTAATATCCAGCACGGCCATGTCGGGCATGCGGCGGTTGAACGCATCAAGTGCGGATTGACCGTCGTTAAATGTCTCTACCTCGAAACCTTCAGCCTCAAGAGTCATCGAAACCGACGTCAGGATATTCCTGTCGTCGTCTACAAGGGCGATCCTTGCCATTTTTTGGGCTTCCCTATTCTGCTCGGCTTGCCTGATTTTTGCCTTATTCTCAGGTCTCCCCGCCAAGGAATCAACTGTTAAGTGCGAATCACCCGTAGGCTTGGGCTCTATCAGGCCCGAAATTTCCAAATGAATGACTAATATGCCGCAGTTTTCGGCAAGACCTCGCTTTGGTTGCGCTAACCCGCAGATGGTTGCGCTAACTGTGCCAAACCGTCCTATTCCGTGAAATATCTGCATGTTATAGCGGGGCCATGACACCCAAAGCAGGGAAGTCATGGCTGCGCCCCTTGGCCCGGGCGCCTAAATTTTCGAATTGACCCGCCTTAAGCCGGCGGAAACGGGAGCTTGCAGGATGACAAACGGACGTGTGAACCCATCGCAGCGGTTGGAAGATCAAGGCATCAACGGCCTGGGCCACGTCTATTACAACTATATCGAACCTGCTTTGGTCGAAGCCGCCGTTTCGCGCGGTGAAGGCCGTCTTGGCAAGGGCGGTGCCTTCCTCTGCACCACTGGCCAATTCACTGGCCGTTCGCCGAAAGACAAGTTCGTGGTGCGCACGCCGTCAGTCGAAAATTCGATCTGGTGGGAAAACAACGCCCCGATGGCGCCGGACGCTTTCGACCGTCTGCACGCCGATATGCTAGAGCATATGAAGGGCCGTGATTATTTCGTGCAGGATCTGTTCGGCGGTGCCGACCCGGTGCACCGGTTGGACGTGCGCATGGTCACCGAACTGGCTTGGCACGGCCTGTTCATCCGCCACATGCTGCGCCGCCCCGAACGCGCAGAGCTGGACAGCTTTGTACCGGAATGGACCATCATCAACTGCCCGACCTTCAAGGCAGACCCAGCGCGCCATGGCTGCCGCACGACCACCGTTATCGCGCTGAACTTCGATAAAAAGCTGATCCTGATCGGCAATACCGCTTATGCGGGTGAAAACAAGAAGGCGGTGTTCACGCTGCTGAACTACCTGCTGCCGGAAAAAGGCGTGATGCCAATGCATTGCTCGGCCAACCATGCCATTGGCAATCCGGTTGATACGGCTATTTTCTTTGGCCTTTCGGGCACCGGCAAGACCACGCTTTCGGCTGATCCGTCGCGCATCTTGATTGGCGATGACGAACATGGCTGGTCCGACCGCGGCACCTTCAACTTTGAAGGCGGCTGCTATGCCAAAACCATCAATCTGTCGGCCGAGGCGGAACCAGAGATCTATGCAACGACCTCGAAGTTTGGCACCGTGGTTGAAAACATGGTCTATGACGAAGAGACCTTCGAACTGGATTTCGAGGATGCCAGCCTGACGCAGAACATGCGCTGCGCCTACCCGCTGGACTATATTTCCAATGCCTCGGCCACCGGTTTGGGCGGGCACCCGAAGCATGTGGTGATGCTGACCTGCGACGCCTACGGCGTTCTGCCGCCGATCGCGCGGCTGACCCCGGCGCAGGCGATGTATCACTTCCTGTCGGGCTTCACTTCGAAAACGCCGGGCACTGAACGTGGCGTGACCGAACCGACCCCGACGTTTTCAACCTGCTTTGGCGCACCGTTCATGCCGCGCCGGCCCGAAGTTTACGGCAAGCTGCTGCAGGAAAAGATCGCGAAATACGGCGCGTCTTGCTGGTTGGTTAACACCGGCTGGACCGGCGGCGCGTTCGGCACCGGCAAGCGTATGCCGATCAAGGCAACGCGGGCCCTGCTGACTGCCGCGTTGGATGGGTCATTGGCCGGGGTGGAGTTCCGCAAGGATCCGAACTTTGGCTTCGAAGTGCCGGTCGCCGTTGCTGGCGTTGATTCGACCCTGCTCGACCCGCGCGCCACTTGGGCCGACAAGGCCGCCTATGACGCACAGGCGAAAAAGCTGGTGGGCATGTTTGCCGAAAACTTCGGCCAATATGTGCCGTTCATCGACGCCGATGTGAAGGCCGCAGCCATTCGCTAAGCCTGACACGATAGATTGAAAAGGCCGGTGGCGCGAAGGTGCCACCGGCCTTTTTCTATTTACGCCAAGGGCTTGCGCGTTTGCGCAGCAACACTACTCACCAGACATGGCAGCCAACAGCCAGCCGTTTACACCCCCAACGCCCGCCGCATCAGGTTCAACCCGGTCAGCACCAGCAAAACCTGCGTCCAGCGCCGGAATTTAGACTGATCCAGCCGATCTTGCACAATTCCGCCACAATATTGCCCCAATAGCGCCGGAACCACCAAAGCGCCCGAAAAGGCGGCCGTGCCGGGTGTCAGCACCCCCGACTGCAGATGCGCCCCCATCAGCACCAGCGCCCCGATCAAAAACACCACGCCCTGCACCCGCACCGTTTCGGCCTTATCCGCGCCGATCGACAGCAGATACACCAGCAACGTCGGCCCCCAGACCCCGGAAACCCCGCCATAAAGGCCGCCAATCGCCCCCAAAATCCATTCGGCACGGCGGCGATGTTCCAACCGCAGCGCCAGTTTTTTCCCCGCAAGTTGCAGCAGCGCAAAGCCGGTGATCGGGCCCCCCAGCATCAGCAGAAACAGCTCTTGCGGGATGACCCGCACGAACTGCGCCGAAATCAGAATGAACGCCACGGTTGCAAGCAAAAAGCGATGATAGATTTTGCTGGTTTGCAACGCCGCAGCAAAGCCTTGGCGAAACGCTTGGCTGAAATTTGACACCACCGTCGGCAAAATCAGCCCTGCCAAGGCAAGCTCTGGCGGCAAGAAACCCGAGAACGCCGAAATCATGATCATCGGCATCGCAAAGCCCACCGCGCCTTTGACAAAGCCCGCGCCCAAGGTGATCGCCATCGCCGCCCAAAACGCCTGCGGGGACAGGCCCGCCATCAGAAAATCCATCATCCGCTCCTTGCCGCAGCCTGCTTAGCCAATCTGTGGCCCTGCCGCACGGAAATTTCCCTGCGACACTTTAAGTCTGCATCAACGCAAAATACGAAAGGATGTTGCGCTGCAGTTGCGAAGGCGCTAGCTATTTCGCAACCGCAGAATCCGAAAGGTTGCTCTCATGGCCCTTGACGCCCAGTCCGCCGCAAAAGCCCCGATCCTGACCGATGTGCTGACCCTGACCGCACAGGCGCTGCCCGAAGTCGAAGCGCTTTTCACCACCGCGCGCGAATCCTTGCGCGGCATGGTCACGGTGTCGGGCAAAGTGTCTGCCGCCGCGTTGGAGGACCATCAGTTCGCCGCGCACTGCCTGTCATGGTTGGCGACCTATGTCGAATCCTTGCGGCAATTGCGGGCATGGGCGGAACGGCTGGAAGCCGACGGAAAATTCGGCGATATGGAGGCACTGATCCTGCAGATCGGCTTTGGCGAATACCTAAGCCAGATCCACGGCGGGATTCCGATGTCTCAGGGGGAAGTCGCGCGACTGCAGGACTTGCGCGTCACCGCTGAAGCGCCGGGGGCGGCGGCGGTGCGTCTTATGGCCCAAGGCAACACCTCTGCCGCCCGCACTGCGCTTGTGGCGCTGATGCGCGACAATCACGGCAAGGCGACGTTCGGCACCAGCGGTCTGGATGACGAATTGGAAATGATCCGCGACCAGTTCCGCCGCTTTGCCGACGAACAGGTGGTGCCGCACGCGCATGGCTGGCACCTGCGCGACGAATTGATCCCGATGGAAATCATCGAAGCGCTGGCAGAAATGGGCGTGTTCGGCCTGACGATCCCGGAAGAATTCGGCGGATTTGGCCTAAGCAAGGCGTCGATGGTGGTGGTGTCGGAGGAACTGTCGCGCGGCTATATCGGGGTCGGGTCGCTTGGCACCCGCAGCGAGATTGCCGCCGAACTGATCCTGTGCGGCGGCACCGACGCGCAAAAGGCGCAGTGGCTGCCAAAACTTGCCAGCGGTGAGATTTTGCCAACCGCCGTGTTCACCGAACCCAACACCGGGTCCGATCTGGGCAGCCTGCGCACCCGCGCTGTCAAAACCGAACAGGGCTGGGAAGTCACCGGCAACAAAACCTGGATCACCCACGCCGCCCGCACCCATGTGATGACCCTGCTGGCGCGCACCGACCCCGACACCAGCGATTACAAAGGCCTGTCGATGTTTCTGGCGGAAAAAACGCCGGGAACCGACGATGCCCCCTTCCCCACCCCCGGCATGACGGGTGGCGAGATCGAAGTTCTGGGCTATCGCGGCATGAAGGAATACGAACTGGCGTTCGACGGGTTCAAGGTGAAATCCGATAACCTGCTGGGTGGTGTGCCCGGCCAAGGTTTCAAGCAACTGATGCAAACCTTCGAATCGGCACGGATTCAAACCGCAGCGCGGGCGATTGGCGTGGCGCAATCGGCGTTAGAGGTCGGCATGAAATATGCCGAAGATCGTAAACAGTTTGGCAAGGCGTTGATCGAGTTTCCGCGCGTGGCTGGCAAGCTGGCGATGATGGCGGTGGAAATCATGATCGCGCGGCAGCTGACATATTTCAGCGCTTGGCAGAAAGATCACGACAAACGCTGCGACCTAGAGGCGGGGATGGCGAAACTGCTTGGCGCGCGCGTGGCTTGGGCCAGCGCCGACAACGCTCTGCAAATCCACGGCGGCAACGGCTTTGCCTTGGAATACCAGATCAGCCGAATTTTGTGCGACGCACGCATTCTGAACATCTTCGAAGGTGCCGCCGAAATTCAGGCGCAGGTGATCGCGCGGCGTCTGCTGGATTAAGCCCCACCGCGCGACGGCCGCAGCACGCCAAGCCGGGGGTGCAGCCGTCCGGCAATCAGGAAGGCCGCGCCAAAAGCCAGACCCGACGCGGCAAAGATGAAGTTCAGCGGCGCCACCCACAGCACCAGCCACGCCATACCCGGCGTGGCAATGCCCGACACATCGCGGAAGCTGGAATAAACCGCCGCCATTTCTGCGCGCTCTGACGGTTTGACCGACATCATGAACGGCAGCCCCCCCGCCACATCCAGCATCACCAGCCCGAACGACCCCAGAAACAGGCAGGCCACAGCAAGCCACGGCACCGGCGCGGTCACCGTTGCAGCACAAAACAGCACCGCGCAGTAAAGCAACGCCAGCCGCAGCGCGATCCGCACCGACCGCCGCCGCACCCAAGCCGCCATGAACGGCGACAGCAGCAGCGTGGCGTTCGACACCGACAGCATGAAGCCGCCCAGCTTGTCGCCCAAGCCGCTTTCGATGCAAAACACTGGCACATAAACCACATAGACCCACCAGCCACAGCTGCGGATCACCGCAAACAGCCAACCGCCAATCAGCCGGGGCTGCCGGAAAAACCGGCCAAGATAGGCAAGCGGGTTAACCGCCGGGCCTTTGGCGCGGGTGATCTGCTTGCCACTGCCCAAACGCAGCAACCAAAACACCAGTAGCAGCAGCAGCGCAAAGCAGCCCGCCACCAGAAACGGCAGCGGCGACCAGACCGATCGCATCCACACCCCGGTCATCGGCCCAATTGCCCAAGGTGCTGCGGCGTAAACCATTTGCAGGCTTTGGGTGCGGCCCAAATCGCTGCGCGGCACATAGTCCAACACATAGGCGTTGAAGCAGACAAAGCAGGTCACAGTCGCCATCGACATGATCAGAATGCCCAGCTGCACCGACCAAGACAGGCCCAGCACAAACAGTGCCATCGCAATCAGGTAAAAGATGCAGCCCGCCGAATAGACCCAGCGGCGCGGCCAGATCTGCGTCAGGCGCGGCACCATCAGCCCCCAGAACAGCGTAATCACGCCTGCGGTGAAATACACCGTCGACAGGTTTTGCGCCGACCCGAAGGCGTCATAGACCGCAATCGGAATGGTCGAAATCAGCGTGCCGCGCACCGCAGCCTCTAGCCCCGCCAAAAGCGCGAAATGCTGCAAGCGCGGCGTTGCCGCATGTTTCAGTTCAAGGGATTGATACCGTAAAGCCATGCCGCAACGTGCTGTCGTTGCCGCCACGCCGTCTGTGACGGACACGACAGAAGCCGCCAGATCGCGACTATTCTCGCGCCAAAAGATCCAAAAGCCGTGCCCGCGCTTCGGGCAAGGGGCGGCCGTTCAGCATCGGTTGCAGCGACCAGTTCAGAAAATGCCCCGTCAATGCAAAGCCCTGCGCCAATTCGGCCGGGCTGGCCGGGCCTTGCCCCAGCAAGACCGGCGGCAGCGGCAACAACCGCGCCGCCCAGTCGCCCGCCGCATCGCGGTTTACCGCGCGCCCCGTCTTGGGTGACACAAACGCCAGATCTTCGCGGCTACCGCTAATCGCGCAGCGCGTCAGATCAAGCGCAAAGCCAAGCTCTTCCAGCAACTGCATTTCCCAGCGCAGATAGTCCGGTACCCAAGCCGGCCCCTGCAACGCATCCAACAAGCCAATGCTGGCGCGATACAGCTGCGGATGCGCCTCGCGCTCGGGCAAAGCCACATGCAGCATGGCGCAAATCGCGTTCAGCCCCGCCAAAGCCATCCGGTCGGCCATAACTCCGGCGCGACTTTGCAGCGGTTCTACCTGATAGCTGCCAATCTGTTCATCCAGCCGGGCGCGCCAGACCACCTCGACCTGCGTTCCGGGTTGCAATGTCGCTGCCATCCGCCGCGACGCGCCCCCGCGCACCACGCCAGCATGACGGCCATGCGCCGCCGTAAACACCTCGATGATCGCAGAGGTTTCGCCATGCAAACGCATGGACAACACCGCGCCCTGATCCCGCCATTCCATGCCGCAACTATCAAGGCTGCGGCTGCGCACCGCAAGTCCGTGCCGCAGCGGAACAGTTGCCTTCGCGCGCGAAACCGCCAAACTACGGCTATGAAAGCCCGTCTTACCGCCTTTGCCCTTGCCATTCTTGGCCTTGCCTCGCTGCGGGCGCAATTTGACGCGCTGCCAAATATTCCCGACGCGGCGCAGCGTATCTGGGCGATGGCCGCGTTTTTCACCATTCTGACCAATGCGTTGCTGACGGCGCATCTGCTGGCCATCACCAACCGCTGGCAGATTTCGGCAGTGCGGGCGGCAAGCCTTTTGCTGTCGATTGTCATGGTGGGGCTGATTTACCACGGCCTGCTGTCGGACCTTTGGGCACCAACTGGTTTGGGCTGGTGGGCCGATCAGGGCCTGCACAGCGCGATGCCGCTAGGCTATGCTGCGTGGTGGCTGGCATTTGCGCCCAAAGACCTGCAGCTGCAAGATCTGCCCAAAGCCTTGCTGTGGCCGCTGCTATATCTGGTTTATGCGCTGATCCGTGGGGTGAAAACCGGGTTCTGGCCCTATCCGTTCCTGAACGCCGATACGCTTGGTTGGCCGCATCTTGCGCTAAACTGTGCGGCGCTGGTGTTGGCGTTTTCGCTGGTGTTCGTGCTGATCTGGGCCGTCGCCCGCTGGCGTTATTCGGCCAAACCGTCTTGATCAAGCAAGGTCCGGCCCTGCCGGTCTTCCAATTCAATCACCCACAGATCAGGGTCGCGGCCACGCTGACGGGTCAGCATGGCGTCAACCTCTGGCTCTGGCCCCTCGGCCAAAACCACCCAAACCCGCGTGTTCGCCATCAGATCAAAGCTGCGCTGAAACGCCCGCGCGCGGCCATCCAGCGTGGCAACCTTTACCACCACCGCACCCGCGGTGGGGTCGCCCTTTGCCGTGACATAGGCCGCAATATCAGCCAGCCGTAGCCGGTTCAGATAGGCCGAAACCCACAACGCCGCCGTCAAACGCACCGTCATGGCGCGCGCTTACGACTCGCCGTCTTTGAAATCCAGACCCATTTCCGAATACCGCTCTGGCTCGTCCTGCCAGTTTTCGCGCACTTTCACCTGCAAGAACAAATGCACGGTGCGCCCAAGGAATTCCGAAATATCCGCCCGCGCCGATTGGCCGATGCCCTTGATGGTTTCGCCCTTGTTGCCAAGCACGATGCCCTTATGGCCATCACGCGAAACATAGATAATCTGGTCAATCCGCGTCGATCCGTCGGGCTTGTCTTCCCACTTTTCGGTTTCCACGGTCAGCTGATACGGCAGTTCTTCATGCAGACGCAGGGTCAGCTTTTCACGGGTCATTTCGGCGGCGATCATCCGCATCGGCAGATCGGCGATCTGGTCTTCGGGGTAGAACCACGGGCCGGCCGGAATCTGTTCCGCCAGCCATTCGCGCAAATCTTGCACGCCATAGCCCTTTTCGGCCGAGATCATGAAGGTCTTGGCAAACGGAAACGCCGTGTTCATCTTTTCGGCCAAGGCCAGCAGCACTTCGGCCTTCACCCGGTCGATCTTGTTGATCGCCAGCGCCACCTGTTGGCCCTGCGGGATCTGGTCTTTCATCCGGTCAATGATCGCTTCAACGCCATCGGTCAGACCCCGATGCGCTTCGATCAGCAAAACGATGATATCGGCATCCGCCGCACCGCCCCACGCTGCCTTGACCATCGCACGGTCCAAGCGGCGGCGCGGACGAAACAGGCCGGGGGTGTCCACGAACACAATCTGCGCCTGCCCTTCCATCGCCACGCCGCGAATACGGGCGCGGGTGGTCTGCACCTTATGCGTCACGATTGAAACTTTCGCCCCAACCATCCGGTTCAGCAAAGTGGACTTACCCGCATTGGGCTCGCCAATCAGGGCAACAAAACCGGCGCGAGTGGCGGTGTCAGTCATCTAAATTCTCCATCCGGGCCAAAAGGGCGCGGGCTGCGGCCTGTTCGGCCACGCGTTTCGATCCGGCGCGGGCGCTTTCCGCCTCGCCGCTTTCCAACCGGACCTGAACGGTAAACATCGGTTGGTGGTCAGGGCCTTCACGGCTTTGTTCACTATACACCGGCGGCGGCATGGCGCGAGCCTGCGCCCATTCCTGCAACGCGGTTTTCGCATCGCGGGCGTCTTGTTCAACCGCGCCAATGCGTTTGCCCCAAAGCCGCAGCACCAAGGCGCGCGCCGCTTCAAACCCGGCATCTTGATAAACCGCGGCAATCACCGCTTCCATCGCATCGCCCAGCAACGCCTCTTTGCGGCGGCCACCCGACAGCATTTCCGACCGGCCAAGCTTTAGCACTTCGCCAAGACCAACTTCGCGCGCAACTTCGGCACAGGCTTCTTTGCGCACCATGGCGTTAAAGCGCGGCGCAAGCTGCCCTTCCGACGCCGCCGTGTCTGCCGACAACAGCGCTTCGGCCATTACCAAACCCAACACCCGGTCGCCCAGAAATTCCAACCGCTGGTTATCGGGCCGCGTTGGCGACGAAATCGACGCATGCGTTACCGCGCGCAACAGCAATTCAGGCTTGCGAAAGCTGTGCCCGATTTGGCCTTCAAAGGCCTTAAGATCCGCCGAGAGCCTCACTCCACCGCCTTAAAGAAACGATCCATACGCCAGGTCCAGAAATACAGCATCGATGCGCCTGCGGATGAAAAGATGATCCGGTCGGCGCGGCCAATCAGGAATTCTGCCGGAACAAAGCCCACGCCGCCAACGCGCTGGTCAAAGCGGCTGTCCAGGCTGTTGTCGCGGTTGTCGCCCATGAAGAAGAACTCGCCTTCCGGCACGGTGAACACATCGGTGTTGTCGGCAGCACCATTGTCTTCGATGTTCAGCACGTCATGCTCGACACCGTTCGGCAGGGTTTCGCGCGCACGGGCCTTTTCGCAAATCGCGCCGATGCCAACCGCGCCATTCTGGCAGCGCGGGCGGTTCTTCATCGGGCCTTGCAGCTCCATCACTTCTTGAAACACCCCATCCGGCACCTGCGGCGCCACAGCACCGTTGATGTAAAGGATGCCTTCCTTGACCTGAATCTTGTCGCCCGGCAGGCCGATCAGACGCTTGACCATATCCGACCCGTTCACCGGATGGCGGAACACCACCACGTCGCCACGTTCGGGGGCCGATGCGAAAATCCGGCCCGAGAATGGGCACATCGAGAACGGACAGGAATACTTGGAATAGCCATAGGCCATTTTGTTGACGAAAACGAAGTCCCCGATCAGCAGGGTATCTTTCATCGACTCAGACGGAATCCAGAACGGTTGAAAGAACAGGGTGCGGAAAACGCCCGCGATCAAAAGCGCGTAAACCACGGTTTTGATCGTTTCGACAATGCCGCCTTCGTTTTTCGCCATGATGTCCAGGTTCCTTGAGGTTTGCCGCTACATGCGCGCGAGGGCCTTGGGAGTCAAGTTAGCGCAGGGGTAGGACGCGCCTCGATCACCACGAAAGCCTGCGCCCAAGGGTGATCGTCGGTCAAAGTCACGTGAATAACCGCCTCATGCCCCGGCGGCGTCATTTCGGCCAGCTTCGCCGCCGCCCATCCGGTCACCTGCATCACGGGTTGGCCACTACGCAGATTTGAAACCGCCATGTCCTTCCAACTGATGCCCATCGCAAGGCCAGTGCCAAGCGCCTTGGAGCAGGCCTCTTTCGCGGCCCAGCGTTTTGCATAGGTTGCCGCAATCGCCTGCGGTCGGCTTTCGGCCTTGCGCTGTTCCAGTTCTGTAAACACGCGGTTTTTGAACCGCGCGCCAAAGCGCTGCAGCGTCCCCTCGATCCGGTCTATGTTGGCAAGGTCAGACCCGATGCCAAGGATCATTTCGCGCCGCTCACGCCAACCCCTCACGCGCGGCATCCATCCGCCGCCGCATTTCTTCAATCGCCGCGCACAGGCCGATGTAAATCGCCTCGCCAATCAGGAAATGGCCGATGTTCAGTTCGACAATTTCGGGAATCGCCGCCACCGGCGCCACGTTGTCATAGGTCAGACCGTGGCCGGCATGCACCTCTAGCCCCAAAGAATGCGCCAAAGCTGCCCCTTTGCGCAGCGCCGCAAGCTCGGCCTCTGCTTCGGCCAAACGCCCTTCGGCGTGCAGGTCGGAATAATGGCCGGTGTGCAGTTCAACCACCGCCGCACCAATGCGCGCCGAGGCTTCGATCTGGCGCGCATCATGGCCGATGAACATGCTGACACGACACCCCGCCGCACGCAGCGGCGCGATAAATTCGGTCAAGCGCGCTTCGTCGCCCGCCACGTCCAGCCCGCCTTCGGTGGTGCGCTCTTCGCGCTTTTCCGGCACTAGACACACGGCATGCGGTTTTAGCCGCAAAATGATCGCCGCCATTTCGTCGGTCGCGGCACATTCGAAATTCAGCGGAATGCCAATGCCAGCCCGCAGCGCCTCCATGTCAGAGTCGCGAATATGGCGGCGGTCTTCGCGCAGATGCGCAGTGATACCATCAGCACCGGCGGCTTCCGCAACAAGGGCTGCCCGCAGCGGGTCAGGCCACGCTGACCCACGCGCATTGCGCACGGTTGCCACATGGTCGATGTTCACGCCAAGCCGTTGTTTTTTCATGTTACCCCCCTTGGTGTCGCCGTCAGGGCGCACCCGGTCCGTCATTTTCTTCGGCGTCGGTTTCCGCCACATCGCCCCGATGCCGCAACCGC